>CAMWMO010000013.1 GCA_947175305.1 uncultured Lachnospiraceae bacterium | reverse complement strand
GGTACAGGCAAAGGGAGCGGCGGTGCGATCGCAAGGTGCTATTGTCTATCAGGAAGATGGGAAGACAGCGGAAATATATGCGGCGGATTTCCTTTTTCTGAAAGAAAAGCTGGATACGATCCCGGATGTGGTCTTTTCTCCTTCGTACTATACTCATGTTCATCAGTGGGAGTACAGGAATGTGAATGACAGAACTCACACCAAACACTGTGAAAAATGCGGAGACTCTTATGATCTGACGAGCGTGCATCAGGCTGTGCGTGAGGAAGATAGTATCATCACAAGCCGGGGGAAAGAGTATCCGGGCAGACGTTACAACTGTGAATGCGGGCAGCAGTGGGTGCGGGAGGCAGCCCATGCGTTGGTGTTTGAACAGGTGGATGAGAATTGTCACAGGAGTAGATGCGTTTTGGAGGAAGAGGGCTATTGCCGGGGGTATGAACCTGTTTTAGAAGAGCATTATGCCTATTACTATATTCCGGAACCGGACGGAACGCATCACAGGAAAATCTGTTTTGACTGTGCGTATCAAGTGGAGGAGGCGTGCGATTTCACACTGGAGAGCTGGGACGAGGATGTAGAGCCGGATCCGTCCGTACGGTATTGTGAATGTGGAAACAGCAGCCAGACAGAAGAGGGCGAAACGACAGAACCCGAAACAGATGGAGAGGAAAAGCCGGAGGAGAAAACGGAGAGTTCTGTGTCTGAAAATTCAATATCGGAGAATACGATCATAGCGGAAGAGGAGGTAAGAGATACTATATGAAGAAAAAAGTGTTATCTGTGATAGTGGTAGCAGCGATCATGGTGAATACCTGCATGGTGGCGATGGCGGCGGACACTCCGGGCGCTACGAAGAACAGTATGAGTTCCAAGGGAGCGATCTGTTATCAGGAAGGGCAGGAAGCTGTAGTTATTGATTCCGATGATATTTATACGTTAGCGGATCGCTTGGACCAATTTAAGATCAGGGTGGTAGATCAATTGGGTGAGATGCATACCTATCTGTCAAAGGACAGTGCGGGCGTTTCTCTGACCGGGAATGATAGCGTATACGCAGTACATCAGAAACCTTCTCAACAGAATGAGGTGGATCCGCTCACGCTGGACTTTGGCGTAATACTGCAAGGAGTCGCGGCCAGTCAGAGTATTCCGCTGGATCCCTCCGCTTACGGGCTGGCATCCGGTACGACCCTTTATAAAGGGAAGGATGGGAAATTGACAACCAATCAGACAAGCGAGACGACTCCGGTTGAAATTAAGGCGGCTACAGCAGCAAACCTTTCTGCGGGGAAGGCGGCATGGGTAGATGGAGAACTGATATTAGGGACAGGAGAAGATATGGCCGTTATGTACGAAAAGATACAGAGTACAGGCGGAGAAGAGCCTGGCAGCTACGATATTTCTTCCGACTATACGCTCCCGGTGGATGTTAAGTCTGCCTTTGCCTATGTAGTTACTACGGGGCATGGGAGCAACGGGAACGATGGCAATTCCGCTGCGCCGGTTCCGAAATTTACCGTGAGTGGAGGGGGCCAATATACGCAGCTTTTTACCAAAGGATATTCCAGAAACGGTTTCCAGGTGAGGGTGTCGCTCTATCATGTGATGAACGTGCCCGCAGGTGCAGTGATCATGGGCAGTAACGGGCTGCTGTTTTATTGACAATCTTATTCCTTTACGTTAGACTGATATATTAGGAAATTATGACAGCGGGAAGCTATAGTACCGCTGTCAGACGGCAATTTCCGAAGTGAAGAAGGACGATGGAAAGGAAACAAGTTATGAATAAGGGAAAGTATTATATTACCACGGCGATCGCCTACACCTCCGGCACACCCCATATCGGAAACAGCTATGAGATCGTGCTGGCGGACAGTATCGCCCGTTTTAAGAGAAGGGACGGCTACGACGTATTTTTTCAGACGGGTACGGACGAGCACGGTCAGAAGATTGAGTTGAAGGCACAGGAGACGGGTGTTACGCCGCAGGCTTATGTGGACAAGGTGGCAGGAGAGATTCGCAGGATCTGCGATTCTCTGGATACTTCCTATGATAAATTTATCCGCACCACAGATGATTTTCATGAAAAACAAGTGCAGAAGATCTTTAAAAAATTGTATGATCAGGGGGATATTTACAAGGGGGCCTATGAGGGGCTTTACTGTACCCCCTGTGAGTCCTTCTGGACGGAATCTCAGCTGGTAGACGGGAAGTGCCCCGATTGCGGCAGAGAGGTGAAGCCCGCAAAGGAGGAGGCATACTTCTTTAAGATGAGCAAGTATGCGGACAGATTGATCGAGCACATCAATGCGCACCCGGAGTTTATTCAGCCGGTTTCCCGCAAGAATGAGATGATGAATAATTTCCTTCTGCCGGGCCTGCAGGATCTCTGTGTTTCGAGAACCTCCTTTAAATGGGGCATTCCGGTGGATTTCGACGACAGGCATGTGGTGTATGTGTGGCTGGATGCACTGACGAACTATATCACCGGCATCGGTTACGAGGCGGAGGGTGAGAGCGCTGACCAGTATAAGAAGCTGTGGCCGGCGGATCTGCATCTGATCGGTAAGGATATCATTCGCTTCCACACGATTTACTGGCCTATCTTCTTGATGGCGCTGGGAGAGCCGCTGCCGAAGCAGGTGTTCGGTCATCCCTGGCTTTTGCAGGGGGACGGCAAGATGAGCAAGTCCAAGGGAAACGTGATCTATGCGGACGATCTGATTAGCTTCTTTGGCGTGGATGCAGTGCGCTATTTTGTTCTGCATGAGATGCCTTTTGAGAATGACGGCGTGATCACCTGGGATCTCATGGTGGAGCGTATGAATTCCGATCTGGCGAATACGCTTGGGAATCTGGTGAACAGAACCATTTCCATGAGCAATAAATACTTTGGCGGCCTGGTAGAAAATAAGAAGGTCGGCGTGGATGCGGGTGCGGAGGATGTGGATGCAGATCTGCACCGCGTGCTGACGGATACCTACAGCAGAGTGTCAAAGAAGATGGATGAGCTGCGGGTGGCGGATGCGATCACAGAGATTTTTACGCTGTTCAAACGCAGCAATAAATATATTGATGAGACGATGCCTTGGGTGCTGGCGAAGGATGAGGCAAAACAGGCCAGGCTGGCTACGGTGCTTTACAATCTTTCCAATGCTATCATGGTAGGAGCCTCCCTTTTGGAGCCTTACATGCCGGAGACAGCAAAGCGGATCGCGGAGCAGATGAATGCGCCTCTGATTGATTTCGAGGTGTTGGAGCAGTGCGCAGCAAAGGGCGATACAGCTACAGCTGCAACGCTCTATCCGTCAGGTAATCAGGTGACACAGAAGCCGGAGATCCTGTTTGCGAGACAGGATCTGACGGAGGTGCTGGAGAAGGTGGAAGAGATGTTTGCCCAGAGAAATGCGGCGGATGGCGAAGAGGCAGATTCCGGTATGGATGAGAAGGTGGTGGAGCTGGAGCCGAAAGCTGAGATCACCTATGATGATTTTGATAAGTGTCAATTTCAGGTGGGATTGGTATTGGAGTGTGAGGAAGTACCCAAGTCCAAGAAGCTTTTAAAATTTAAGGTACAGGTCGGCGGCAGCACGAGACAGATCCTTTCCGGGATCAAACAGTATTATAAGCCGGAGGAGCTGGTGGGCAAGCGTGTTATGGTGCTTGTGAACCTGCAGCCAAGAGAGATCGCGGGACAGATGTCTGAGGGCATGATCTTGAGCGCTGCAGACGAGGAAGGTAATCTTGCGGTGATGACACCGGAGCGGTTTATGCCGGCCGGAGCAGAGATCTGCTGAACCGGGAGGGAAAGATGATTGTAAAAGAAGAATTCTATTTCGGATCACGGGATGGAAAACACCAGATTCACGCGGTGAAGTGGATCCCGGAAATAGAGCAGCCGGTCTGCATTCTGCAGATCGTGCATGGAATGGTAGAGCATATCGGACGTTATGAAGAATTCGCGCAGTTTATGGCTGGGAAGGGCATTCTGGTGGTGGGAGACGATCATCTGGGACATGGTCTGTCTGTCAAATCCGGAGAGCCTATGGGATATTTTTGCAAAGAGGATGCGGACACTGTACTCGTGCGGGATGAACACAGGCTGAAAAAAATCATGCAGGAGAAATATCCCGGAGTTCCCTATATCATTCTGGGCCATAGCATGGGCTCCTTTATTCTTCGTAATTATCTGATGCGTTACGGGAGCGGTATAGACGGCGCTGTCATCATGGGCACGGGTATGCAGCCGAAGCATACAGTTATTTTTGGCTGGCTGTTGGCGACGGTCACAGGTATTGTGAGGGGACCGAAGCACGTCAGTAAGATTGTTGATAAGCTGGCTTTCGGTGCCTATAATAAAAAATTTACTGCGCCCGGAGATTCCGGCAGCTGGATCTCGGCAAATCCGGAGAATGTGAAGGCTTTCAAGGCGGATCCTCTGTGTGATTTTATTTTTACGGCGAATGGTTTTCAGACCTTGATGCGGCTGATCTGGAATTTATATGACAAGGAAAAGCTGAGCAAGATGCCCAAGGATCTTCCTATTCTTTTTGTGTCAGGACAGGATGATCCGGTGGGAGATTATGGACAAGCTGTGGAAAAAGTCTTTCGTTCCTTTGAGGAGCTGGGAATGGAGCAGGTGCAGCTGAAGCTCTATCCCGGCGACAGGCATGAGATTTTAAACGAGGCGGACAGGGAGGACGTCTACGGGGATATTTATCGGTTTATTCTGCAGAAGATCTAAAGCCGTTTTGGCAATATGAGGAGAAGCTATGAAAAAAATTTTAGGTCTGCTGTGCTTTGCGGCGATTCTGGCTGTTGCATATCTGACTGTCACGCAGCTGCGTGATGGGGGAGCACCGACTGCGGATGTTATTGAATCAGAGGCAGGAGAAATCGTAGATCAGGTGAAGGGGATGTATCAGGAGTACGGATCGGCGGTATTGGAGCAGGCGGATGAAAAACTGGAGAACGCCGTGGAACAGGCTGACGAGGCGATAGGGGAGGCTGTGGAAAGCGCTGTGGAAGGCGCTAAACAGGGATTTTTGCAGAGCATCAAAGAAAGTGTGACCAGCTTTTTGGATGACCTGACTTCTTCTTAAAATATAAATTGGTGGGGAATGTTTTTAGAACTCCTGAACATACTAGGCGTTATCAGCAAAAAAATGCCTTGATATGGAGGAGATTATGAAAATAGCATTTTTCAGTACGAAACCTTATGACAGGATCTGGTTTGAGCCAATGGGTAAAGACTATGGATTCTCGATTCACTTCTATGAGGTGCCATTTCGGGAAGAAACGGTCTTTTTGGCGAAAGGCTTTGATGCTGTCTGTATTTTTGTAAATGATTATGTGAATGACGCGATGATCCAACAGCTCTACGATATGAAGGTGAAGGCGATCCTTCTGCGGAGTGCGGGCTTCAATCACGTGGATGTGAGGGCGGCGGAGGATAAGATACAGGTTTTGCGCGTACCCAGCTATTCGCCGGAAGCAGTGGCAGAGTTTGCCATGACGATGTTGATGACCGTAAACCGGCATACGCACAGGGCGTACAGCAGGACACGGGATTTTAATATGAGCCTGAACGGTCTTATGGGTGTGGATCTCTATCACAAGACCGCAGGCATAGTGGGCACCGGTAAGATCGGACAGGCCATGATCCGCATCTGCAACGGGTTTGGCATGGAGGTCTTGGCCTATGACCCCTATCCGAATCAATCGTTGGAGACGGAGTATGTATCGGTGGAGGAGTTGATGGCGCGGTCGGATATCATTTCTCTGCACTGTCCTTTGACCTCAGAGACAAAGCATCTGATCAATGCTGACACCATCCGCAAAATGCGGGACGGCGTATATCTGGTCAACACCTCCCGCGGCGGTCTGATCGACACGGATGCGCTGATCGACGGCCTGGTGGACGGCAAATTTGGCGGCGTGGGCCTGGATGTGTACGAGGAGGAAGAAGGTATTTTTTACGAGGACATGTCCAATGAGATCGTGCGTGACGAGAATCTGGCGCGGCTGATGACCTTCCCCAATGTGCTGATCACTTCGCATATGGGTTTTTTCACCAGAGAAGCTATGCAGGCTATCGCTAAGGTGACGCTGGAGAATGCCTATGCGTTGGAAAACGGACTGCCTCTGGTCAATAAGGTGGGGAGCGAGGCGGCGAAGTAGCAGACTTGTAATTTTGCCCAAAATACGTTAAAATAGATACAAATCGTATTTTCTGACACGATAGTAAGGAGCCGCGGATTATTTTGGGGATGCCGTACCAGATCAGAAGTGCATACCGGGAGGATTGGGAGGAGGCCATGTCGCTGGCGTGGCGGACTTTTTTGCAGTTTGAAGCGGCTGACTACTCCCCTGAGGGCGTGAAAAATTTCGAAAATTTTATCACGGATACGACCCTCTACAGAATGTTTGTTATGGGGGCATACCAGATGTTTGTGGCGTTGGATGGAGAGAAGATCATAGGAATGATTACACTCCGGGACATGACGCACATCTCTTTGTTGTTTGTGGACGAAAAATACCACAGGCAGGGGATAGGCCGCGCACTTATGCAATATCTGGAGAATTATCTTCTGACGGAGATGCAGGTCTCCCGCGTGACGGTAAATGCTTCTCCCTATGGAGTGGATTTTTATCATCGGCTGGGCTTCCGGGATCTGTATCCGGAACAAAGACGGGATGGGATCATCTATACGCCGATGGAGTTTGTGTTGTGAAGAATTAGGACGAGGGAATTTTATGGAGTATATTAAGAGCAAAGATATTTATCTGTTGATGCGGGATATCCTGAAACTGATCAATCCCACCCTGATGGAGCATGGATCCAGGGTGGCGTACATAGTATATAAGATGCTGCAGGAGGAAAACCGCTACGAGGAGTTTGAACTGGCGGATATTGTCATGGTGGCGACGATGCATGATATCGGCGCATATAAGACGGAGCAGGCCAGGATCAATGACATGCTGCAGTATGAGACCAGAGAAAGTATGGCACATTCTATCTACGGTCATTTGCTTTTTAAGTATCTGTCCCCTGTGCCGGAGCTGGCGAGAGTGATCATGTATCACTGCCGGGATTATGAGAAGCTGCAGAGTGTTGATTATGAATATAAGGATGTGGCGGCTTATATCAACATCGCTGAGAAGGTGGATATCTATTCTAATACTATGGGCGCCCAGTTTGATCCGCGTATGTTCCAGAAACAGGCGGGCACGAAGCTCTCAGCAGCAGGCTTGGACCGGTTTTATCAGTGCGATGCAAAATACGGGATGCTGGAAAAATTAAAAAGTGGTGAGTTTAAGGAAGAACTGGATCAGATTGCAGAGTACATGATCTTTTCCAATGAAGGTAAAAAAGTATTTCTGGATATGCTGATCTATTGTATGGGATTTTTCAAGGAGAGTATGGTGTTTGATACGGTCACCACGATCTGTATCTGCGAGGAACTTTCGAGTCGATTATTTTTGCCGGAACATGAAAAAGAGATGATCTATTATGCGGCACTGCTCCATGATCTGGGTATGATCGGCATCTCCAAGGATGTTATTACGGCGCCCCGGAAGCTGAAACCTGAGGAGGTCAAGCATGTCCGCACTCATGTGGCGATCACGGAGGAGAAGTTGAAAGGGAAGATGGACAGCGAAGTGTTGAGCATCGCGCTGGCGCACCATGAAAGAGGCGATGGGAGCGGTTATCCGCAGCGGCTGAATGATCAAAAGATATCGCTCCAGCAGGGGGTGCTGCAGGTGGCGGATGCGGTTAGTGCTCTGGTAAATAAAAGGAGCTATAGAGAGGCCTTTCCGAAGCAGCAGGTACTCCAATTCCTGTCGGAAGAGGTGAACAGGAAGCGTTTCAAGAAATCGATAGTTAAGGTGCTCGCTGATTCTTACGATGAGATCATGGTGCGTGTGAAAGGAGAATCGGCCAGGATTCTTAAGATGTATCAGACATTGAACATGCAATATCAGCAGGTGAGCATGAAGTATAAGATATAAAATAATGCATAGTTTTACATTTTTTTGATATTTTTATGGATTTTGACACTCTACTGTATTATAATAATCATGGCGGTAGTGACCGCGACAGAAAAATGAGTGTCTGTGGAGAAACAGATGGGTAAGATTTTCGATATGGATAGCCCGGTCATGCGGGTGTTAAATCGTGTGGCAGATTTGATGATCATGAATTTCCTGATGATAATCTGCTGTATCCCGATCATAACAGCGGGGGCGGCGTTTACAGCAATGCACTATGTACTGCTTAAGATCGTCCGTGATGAAGAGGGGTATCTTATCAGAGGTTTTTTTAAATCTTTTAAGTTAAATTTTAAGCAGGCGACTCTGATATGGCTTATGATGCTTTTAGTTGTGGCAGTCTATATAGGAGATTGCGTGATCTTCAACTATTCGGGGATGGATTTCCCCAAAGCACTGGTGATTGCTGTAGTGGTAGTGGCGATACTGCTCTTGATGATGACAGTATATGTGTTCCCATTACAGGCGCGCTTTGATAATTCGATTAAAAACACATTGAAGAATGCGTTGATATTGGCGTTTGCTAACCTGCCCAAGACGATTCTGATGATGGTATGCTATGCGATACCCCTCGTGATCGGTTATTTTTCGAATTATGCGCTTATTTTTATCTTTATGTTTGGTATTTCGGCACCGGCCTACGCGGCGGCGTACTTATACAGCGGTATTTTTAAAAAATTGGAACCAGAATCGGAGGAGATATCATCCGATTTGGATTTCTCTCTGAAGATTGAAGAGGAGAATGAGGAAAACGATGGATAATCAGAACAGGTCAAGTGTATTACAGTGGCTTCTTCCGACAGGCATCATGCTGGTGGTTGTTGTGGTTATGCTGCTTCGGTTTTGGTCAAAAAGCGGTACGGAATCGGAGAATTCTGTCTTTAAGACATTGATTTCGTCGACAGAGACTTATGCGAGTAACTTTCGGCACGAACTGGAGAAGGTGGGGAAGGCAGGAGCGCCGATCGGTGTGCTGCTCGGGGACGAGGGCGCTGCAGATAGCGAAAGAGTAGCGGAGCTTCTCGAAGTGACAGCGGACTGTGCCGATGTGGAGAAGGTTCTCTACAGCGATATAAATGGCGTTGGAATAGATCAGACGGGCGCTCCTGTAGAGATTGGGCAGGAGAGTTGGTTTGAGGAAGTTCGCGGCTCAGAATCTTCCTATATATATGTACAGGAGGAACAGGCGATCATCGTGACGGAGCGTGTAAATTCTGACAAAGCGCAAGGCTATCTGCTTATGTTTTATCCTTTGAGCAAGTTTTCCAATATGCTCTTGAATTCCGGTTACGATTCCGCCAGTTTTCTTGCTATTGTGGATATGAATGGCGGGATTTTAAGCGCGAGCGGCGCCACGAACAATGCATGTCTTAAAGACGGCAATATTCTGACAACCATTGAAGGAGAAAATCGTGAGGCTGCCAAATCACTTCGCGGCCGTATGAATAACGGTTCCCGCGGAAATGTCTATATAATGATGAATAATCAGGAGCAGCTGCTGACTTTTGTGCCGCTTGGAGCGCCGGGCTGGGATATGGTGCTGGGTGTCAGCGACGCATATGTGGACAGGCAGGTAGGGTATCTGCGTAAGAATACGAGTAACATGATCGTGTCGCTGTTGCTTGTGATCATCATATTCTTCTGCATTGTTATGGTCATCAACATTGTGGGTAAGATCCGCAGTAATGAGAAAAAGAAAGAGCTGGAGGATAAGGCGGATACAGATCTGCTGACCGGTCTCAATAATAAGCTTGCCACAGAGCGTAAGATCAAGGAATACATGGCAAAGCATCCGGATAAGCAGTCTATGATGTTCATTCTGGATATTGATAACTTTAAGAAGATCAATGACACGATGGGCCATGCTTTCGGTGACGAAGTGCTGCGGTCACTGGGGACACAAATTGGATCGATCTTCCGTGCCAGCGATATCATTGGTCGTGGGGGCGGGGATGAGTGCATGGTATTTTTGAAGGATATTCCGACGGATGAGTCGATTCTGAAAGAGGCGCGGAAGGTGGTGGAATTCTTTAAGAAC
>CAMWMO010000012.1 GCA_947175305.1 uncultured Lachnospiraceae bacterium | reverse complement strand
GATATATATTATCAGATTGGAAATACATACATCCTTTTGCAAAGGAGGAGTGGATTCTATGGGAATTGGCGGCGTTACATCATCGAACGGTATGTCAGTCATGCAGATGACTACGGTAGGCACGCCGGATGCAAAAAGCAAAAAAATTCAAGATGAGATTACAAACGTAGAGCGGGAGCTGCAAAAGGTATCTTCCAATGCAGAGCTCTCTTATACCGAGAAAACAGATGAGCGGAAGACACTTCAGAAAGAAATATCCGGTCTCAATACCAAACTGGATCAGCGTCAGGAGGAACTTCTCCGGTCACAGAAAAGAGAGAGCATGCTGGCGGAGCTTCGGGAGAATCAGAAACCGCAAAAAGAGGACGATGAAGAAGATGCTCTGCGGGCAAAAGAACCCTCCTCAGATACTGTTTCGGAAGCAAACGCGGCATCCGCCTCTGATGAAACTCAACCTCAGACGCAGGGAGCCATTATCGCCAGTACTGAGGATGGCACTGTGGTCTTAAAGGAAGATGCGCGGCCGATCGAAGCACAGGCGAGTGTTTCCGAAACGGAACAGGCTGTTAAAACCGAGGCAGAAAACGATGCGGAAGAAGAGGTAAAAGCCGCAGAAACCGATGCAGATACAGATGTCGGCCCGTCCAGCGAAGAGATGCGTACAATGGTATCGGCAAACTCCTCCGCCCAGCAGGCAAATCGTCTGGGAACGATCATAACCAAGACCGAGGATGGCATTGCTATCTTAAAGGGAGAAATAGCACAGGACGAGCGGCGCGGCGTCAATACGGAAAGAAAACAGGCTGAGCTTGAAGAGATGAAAAAACAGGAAGGAAGAGCATTGGCATTCCAGTTCTCTGTGTTAGGCGAGACAATGAATGTCCCGAAGACAGCCGCTGAGACGAATGTGGTCGGAACAGAGAAAACGGCACAGAATAATACGGAGAATAGCGCTTATACCACTGCTATAAGGGCATCACTGGACGAGCAGACGGCGCAGCAAAGATTTCAGGTCTCTATCGCGTAATAAATCGAGCGCCCGCGCGCTTCTATAGGAACTAAAAAAGGACCGTTAAGGTCCTTTTTTAGTTCTGCAGCACGTTTTTCAAAGTATCCATCAAGTTTTCGATATCGATCGGTTTCGCGACATGATCGTTCATTCCGGCCTCCATTGCCTTCTTCCTGTCCTCGTCGAAGGCGTTTGCCGTCATCGCCACGATCGGAACTGCTGCCTTCGCAGGATCCTCCAAAGCCCGAATCTGCCGTGTCGCCTCATAGCCATCCATAATCGGCATCTGGATATCCATCAGGATCAGTTCATAAGTACCCGCATCCACATTTTTGATCCTGTCCACGGCCTCTGTTCCGTCGTTTACAGTATCGACTACAAATCCCACACTACTCAAGATTTCCTGTGCAATCTCCTGATTGATCTCATTGTCCTCCACCAACAGAATCTTCCTGCCGGTAAAGAAATCCTTCAGATTTTCCTCCTCCAATTCTTCCTCCTGCCCTGCCTCCTGCTCCATATAAGAAGCAACAAGGATCTGGCGGAGCTCGGAAAGAAAGATCGGTTTCGAGCAAAATGCCGTAACACCGGCCTCCTTAGCCTCATCCTCGATATCGGCCCAATCATATGCGGTAAGAATAATGATCGTCGCCGTCTCCCCGATGACCTTACGGATTCTGCGGACCACTTCAATGCCATTCATATCCGGCATAAGCCAGTCGATCACATATGCGCTGTAAGGCCTGTTTTCCTCAATCGCAAACTCTGTACGGACGACCGCTTCTTTTCCCTGTGTCGTCCAGTCGGGATTCATGCCGATAGAGGTAAGCATTTTGCTGACGCTCATACAGGTATTTACGTCATCGTCCACGATCAATGCACGCAGATTCTCCAGTCTCTCCAAATGCTCTGCCTCATGCGGATGATCCACCGTGCGGAACCGGAAGGTTACGATAAACTCTGTTCCCTTCCCCACCGTGCTCTCCACCTCGACGGTTCCGTTCATCATTTCTATGATATTCTTGGTGATCGCAAGGCCGAGACCTGTTCCTTGAATACCGCTCACCGTAGAGGTCTGCTCCCGCTCAAACGGCTCGAATAAGTGCTCTAAAAATTCTTCGCTCATACCGATGCCGTTATCCTTGATCCGGAACTGGTAGGTAGCATATCCATCCGGCTCACTGTCTGTCTGGATAATGCGGACGCTGACTGTCCCTCCCGCCTTTGTATACTTCATCGAATTGCTCAGAATATTCAAAAGCACCTGATTCAGACGAAGCTTATCACAGATGATCGTCTCGTTTGTCACATCCAGCGTATCAATATAAAATTCAAACTGCTTTGCCTTAATATCAGATTGCACGATCGTTTTCAGATCATGCATGATCTCGGGAAGACTTACCTCCTCCTCATTGATCCTGACCTTTCCGCTCTCAATGCGGCTCATATCCAGCACATCATTGATCAGAGAAAGCAAATGCTTACTGGACGTCATGATCTTATCCAGATAATTGCGCATACTCTCCGCACTGCCAAGATGTGACGCCGCCAGCGTGGTAAAGCCGATGATCGCATTCATCGGTGTGCGGATATCATGGGACATATTGTTCAGGAAAGTAGTCTTTGCACGGCTGGCATGCTGGGCCTGCGCAAGCGCCTCCTCCAGAACCTGCTTCTGCCTCTGCTCCTCCTGCACGATCTCATCAATATTCCGGAATCCGGCAAGAACGGTGAAGCCCTCCTGTGAACCTTCTCTCCCCACTTTAATATAAGTAAATTGAAAATTGTGTATCTCTCCATCAAACAGAATCCGATAGGTTCCTCTGTATTCCATATCGGAAGCCAGCTTCTCAGTCACCTTGTCAATGGACAACGCCTCCAGAAGCTCCTGCTGATCCTCCGGATAAACGCGATCCTTAACATATTGCTCCACAAGCGGTGTATACGGGAATATTTTCTGAAAATCCTTTTCCAGCCCCGAAGTGATATACCCTTCCAGCTTGATTACCTTAGCCGTATCCTCCCCCGTATTTACCGCATAAACATTGAGGTAATCACGACTCAGCGCATCCACAATGGCAAGCTGTTCCCCCAGCTCCTTATTGGACCGCTCAGATGCCTCCAGTATTTTTTCTTTCCATCTGAGCCAGAATAAAAGCCCCAGGATGGTGACAATCACCAAAACCGTGATCACAGCCGCCACAGCCATCTTTCCCGGATGCGCCCGCATATACTGTGCAAGAGTCAAATTCTGCGGTGTATATGAGGTATACTGTGTGATCAACTGGTTGAGTTCATCCTCTGACATCTGTTCCAGACATTTGTCAAGTATCGTAGCAAGCTCGTGGTCACAGTTCTCCCTCACATACATCTGAAAGGAAAACCTTACGCCGTTTACAATACTGTACTGCAGAGAATTTGTAAAATCATTGTTGACAAACAACTCCGCCGTGTAGATATATACATAAGTAGCATCCGCATCCCCATTCAGGACAGCATTGAGTGCATCCTCTCTCGTATCATAATACAGAATCTGTGCATCGCCGGTAATCCCCTTTTCCAGAGGCTCCTCTCCCTGCACGTTTGTTGCCGCGATAGTCTTGATCTTGCCCGTAAAATTATTTCGGGTCACCTCCGCTATGCCGGCTGACATATAGGAAGCTGTATGAAAGCCGCGGCATACATGCTCCTCCGGCTTCAGATCAGAGATCTTCTTGTCAATCACAATATCCACGCTGTTTGTATCTGCAAGCGTGTAATACTCTTCCCTATCCTTCGGCACAATAATTTCATACGGCAGGCCGCATAACTCCATGACCTTTGCGAAATAATCCGGCACGATCCCCTTTAATTCCCCATCTTCAACGTATGAATAGGGCGCCCTGTCTCCGATCGCCGTCACCGTGATTTTTTTCTTTCCGTCAAGAACATCCTGTATATATGCTTTCTCCCGCTCATTGAACACAAGTCCGGGAGAGTGGACCGCCCCATAATATTTGTAAAACAGCGAATTCTGCCAGTCTCCCCCATTGATATTCATCTGCTCGATCGCATAATCGATTTCTTCCAGCAGTTCTGTGTCTTCCTTGCGCACGATAGCATAGAAATTCTCTGTCATCAACGTGTCCAGGGTTCTTTCGTCCGTCGGTTTTCTCAGGTCGCTGGAAAGGATCGCGTCAATGCTGCCATCCTGCAATGCCTCCTCAAGCCGGCGCGCGTCTTCATATTCCTTCGTCTGATAAGAAAATTGTTTCTCCGCGGCAAACTCCGCCAAGCTGGCATTCTGGCTGCTTCCGCTCAGCAGTCCGATGCACATGCCGTCGTAGCTTTTGTAATCTCCGCTGTGAAATTTCGTGTTGTCCGCCAAAACGGAAATGACCGTACTGTTGCGCCCCACCGGATACGAAAACGCAAACTTGTCTTCGCGCTCAGGATTCTTTCTGGCAGACGTAACCACATCGATCTCCCCGTTTTCCAACATGGTAAGCATATCATTCCATGACGCATCATATCCGACATAGTCAAAGTTCAGATGGGAATATTTGGAGATCATCTGCAAAAGCTCAATGCCGTATCCGCTCAGCCTTTCCTCTCCATCCTTCATATGATAGCCGTCAAAATAGAAGATCCCCGCTTTCACCCTATCCCCGGCCGGCTGCTCCGGTGCGCTCACATCGGAGGCATCTGCAATCACAAAATCAGACAAAATCAGGAACAGGCATAACAATGCCGCTATCCACTTTTTAATATGTATTTTCCCCGGGACACGCATAGTTTTAACTTCCTTTTGTATAAATACTTTATTTAGCAATTTATTTTACCAAGTTGTCACGGTAATGTCTAGTCTGGTCGAAATATTTCTACTATTTGTCTGCTATATTTTCTTTTCTCATCTACCTGAATTTTGCTTTTGCTGTTTCAAGCGAATCAATCACTTTATCACACCACTGATCAAACTCAGGGTCATCTTTCCGGCACTCAGGATGCGACAGAATATGATCCAGTGCAATTCTCACACCCTCCGCAAAACTGATCACAGGATTAAATTCAGGAACTATTCTTTTCAACTTGCTGTTATCGAACACGACCGACACTGACTTGTCGCCTGTCAGACTGCCCTCGTAATCATAGTCAGGGCCTACACTGTCAAGAAATTCTGAAGCGACATGATATGGGTGCAGCCTGACCCCAAGGGTCTGTGCAATCGTTTTATAAATCTGATTCCAACTCAGAGATTCATCGCTGGTGATATGAAATGCCTCACCGATCGCGTGCGCGTTCGCCATCAGTCCTACAAAACCAACTGCAAAATCTGTATTGAAGGTCAGCGTCCACAGGGAAGTGCCATCTCCATGAATAATAACAGGTTTCTCCTCCTGCATGCGCTTGATCACCTGCCAAAAACCATTTTTTCCATGTACGCCCAGGGGAATATTTTTCTCATCATATGTGTGGCTTGGACGCACAATCGTCACAGGGAAGCCGTTCTCCCGATACATTCTCATAAGAAATTCCTCACAGGCAATCTTGTCTCTTGAATACTGCCAGTAGGGATTGGCTAGGCTCGTTCCCTCAGTGATGATATAATTGCCTGCCGGCTTGTGGTATGCCGAAGCGGAACTGATGTAGATATACTGGTTTGTTTTGTCGGCAAACAGTCTGTAATCTCTCTCCACCTGTGCGGGAACAAAGCCAATAAATTCACATACCACATCAAAGATCATATCCTTAATCTTTTCCGCGACCAGCTGCTCATCATTCATATCGGCAATAATGGATTTTACGCCATCCGGCAGCGGCCTATTACCTCTGTTAATAACGTATACTTCCCATTTCTTTTCCATAAGCCTGCGCACCACTGCGCTGCTGATCGTTCCTGTTCCTCCGATTATCAATGCTTTCATTTTGAGTCCTCCTTTAAATTTTATATTCTTCAATGAAACCTGCTCCATATTGCCTGTTAATTTGTGCTGCACTCATCAATTATTGTTTACTAAAATGTTTTTCCTTCTTTCATGAAATCAATCAAATTAATATGTTGAATTCCATTTCGTTTCTGCAATAAGAAATCCGTAGTTGCTACATATTTGGGATAATTATCTTTAATCTGTTCTAACGGACGATATTCCCTATCCTCTGTGTCCTTGCTCAACGCAATCGTATATGCAACTTGCACATATGAATACTGCTTATCTGTTCCTCGCAATATAAAATCGCATTCCAACTTTCCAATTTTTCCTACGCTCACAGAATAGCCATGCGCCCTCGCATAAATATAAACTATATTTTCCAGTGTTGGACCATAGTTGATACGATTATCTGTATTTTGAGAAAAATAGAAACTTAGATCTGCAAGATAATACTTTTTTTCACCACCTAATGACTTTTTTGACTTTAAATCAAACCTGCTGCATTCGCAAAGAATTTTTGCATCCAGCAAAACTTTTACATATCTTGATACTGTTGGTTTCGTTATTGTCATTCCGTTTTTGCGCAGACTCTCACACAATCCATTGATACTGGTTGCAGCGCCAAAATTATTAATGATAAATTTCTGTACTGCTTCAAATGATTCTCTATCCCTTATTTTTACCCTTTTTTTAATATCCTTTTCGAATATCTCACTAATTACACCTTGCACATAAGTCTGTTTATCTGCCGGATCTTCGATAAAAAGTGTTCTTGGAAATCCTCCTTCCATGATATAGAAATTCAACGCTGCCGCCATATTATCAACTGTCTTAATGTTATAAAATTCTTTCATTTGAAGATATTCCTCAAATGTAAGTGGAAACATTTCAAACTCCAAATAGCGTCCTGTAAGTTTAGTGACAAGCTCTCCACTTAATAAATACGAGTTAGATCCTGTTATAAATATAGACCACCCGCCTTCACTGCGAAACCCGTTCAAAACGTCTTCAAACCCTATAACATTTTGCACCTCATCAATAAACAAATACTTCATACCCTCTATATCATCGTACTTTGCAATTAACTCATCTAATTGATCCGCATTTTTTATGCTGCGATACCCTCTGCGATCCAAATCAATGTATATTATATTTTCCTCTTTTACACCAGACATAACCAACTCATCCGAAATTGTCTGCATAAGACTGGATTTTCCACATCGCCTAATTCCGGTTATTACCTTAATCAAGTCATCACTATGATAAAATCCGCGAATTTTCTTTAAATACTGCTCTCTTTTATATAATTCCATATAATCAACCTCAGCGATTAGTATGCCCAAATTATAAAATATTCATCCGTTATTTTCAAGTTAACGCTACCATTTTTATATTTTTTTATTTTTGGTCGTCTTAACACAAATTATTCACATCCAGACCGATTTCCATCTCATTTTTATTAAGCAAAGTCAAGACTGGCGGGGAACAACAGTGCAGCGCAAAATGCCAAAAAGCGTTCATTGGTTTTCTCCCAACGAACGCTTTCCCGTCTTAGTCTTTCATCTTAATGTTATCTCGTCCGACTCACTCCACCCCGCCGCTCTTTTCTTCGCCTCATTCTCTGCCTCTCTTTCCAACTGCATCAATGCAGATTCACTAATCCTTCGTGAAGTGTCTGTCAGGAGTCCTAAAAATGTCTGGTCATACCGCGAAAAGGTCATCGTAACAATTTCCCCATTCCCGCCAATGACATCCACAGTAATATCCGGATCGTTTCCTGAATATCCCTGACAATTATACTCTACCCGGTCTACCGGGGCGTCTATCAGCTTCCATTCCTCCGCCTTCTTCCTGGCAAGTTCCGCATATAGGCTGTAATCTTTCTCCAGCGCTGCATCGTAGCTAAGAGAGGGATTCGCGTCTAAATGCCTGCCATGACCAATATTAAAAAGCTCTCCTGTCACGGCATCCATCAAGAACGTCCATCTTGTGCTCTCAGGAGTCTGCGCTTTCTCGAACAGGACATCACCTGCCCAAAAAGCACGCGGGAAAGTTACGGTCCCCGGATTGTACATCATATATACATAAGCGCCTTCCAGATCCAGATCGAAAATATTCCTCAGATACTGTGCGCCTGCCTCGGCTGCCTCTTCCATTGTTAGATCCATGTCCGTAGGCGTCCCGGTATTCAGACTGTCCATACTTACATGATAATTTACTTTTTCCTTACTTTCTTCCTTTGTCTCTTTTTCCTTATTTTCTTCCTTCGTTTCAGTCTCCGGCAATGATGCTGACAAAGTGTCCGAAACCCGATAACTGGTGGGAACTGTCTCCACCTTTCCGGTTCCCGCCGCCACAGCCGTCTCCGCTGCCGCATTGAAAAGGATAGTGCCTGCGCCAATAATGGCAAATGTTGCTGCTGTTAATTTCAAAAAATTTTTTTGTTTCATAGTGAAGCTCCTTTCTGAATGTTTTTGATAGATACACTATAAGGTCACTCTATATCAAAAAAATATCGGAGTTGTTATAAACTTGTAAAACTTTTCTCTTTTACTGCCTGAGGAAAATACAGCTTCACTATGGTTCCTTTTCCCTTTTCGGAAACAAATGTCAGTTCTGCGTGATGAAGCTGCACAATCTTCTCACAGATAGAAAGCCCAAGCCCTGTTCCGCCGGCGGCACGGCTGCGTGCCTTATCTACACGATAAAAAGCTTCTTTTATATGAGATATCTGCTCCGGTTCCATGCCAATACCATGATCCTCTACTTCCACTACAATATTGGACTCTTCTGCATAAACCGAAACACATACTTCTCCTTCCGGCTGACTGGCTTTCATTGCATTATCAATCAAATTATTGAGCAGGATTAACAGCTGATCCATATTCCCCCTGATCAGAAAATTCTGCGGCATAATATAGGACAGATTGATTCTCTTTTCCGCCGCTCTTATATGCATCACCTTTTCGGACTGCTCAAAAAGCACCGCCACAGAGCAGTCTTCCTCCTTCATTTCCTCTCTCCTGAGCAGCGCCATATCAAGGAGCTGATAAGCCATGTTTTGCAGCCTGTTGCACTCCAACATGATAAACTGCGTACATTCATAACGTTCTTCTTCCGATATGCTTGCTTTCTGAATGTACTCAGCATACCCATAAATTGCTGTCAGCGGGATTCGCAATTCATGAGAAAAATTGTCAATAAACTGTTGTTTCTGCTCCGCAATGTCCTGCAAGTGCTGAATCTGAGTTTCCACCTGTTCCACCATAAGATTAAAATTGTACGCTACGCTGGCAACTTCATCTTTTCCCTGAAAAGAAAGCCTGCTTTTATAATCACCGTTTGCAATCTTCGTAGATGCGCTGGAAATCTGCCTTAATGGGCGAAAAATGATATTCAGGAATTGAAAAAGAAAAAGTGCCATAACAAGCATCATCACAGCACCCATAAGGAAAAGGATATCTTTCGTATGGCGCCATGAAGATAGGGTGTCACTCAGGTTTCCAATATACATAAGTCCAAAATCCTGCCACGGAGCCGGAAAACTACCATAGACACAAAGAATAGGAGAAGTTTCATTTTCCATATAAACAACCCTCTCCTGCCCGCAGTCTGTATCCGGTGGAACAATCATGTTTCCCGCCTGCATGAACTCAGAGCTTTCATAAATCCATTCTCCAGAAAAAGCCACTGCGAGACCGTCTCCCTTCCCCTGCAGGTATCGGGAATAGGAACTCATCAACTTATCCATATTTTCTTCCACATTATTTCCTCGCTGCTCCAATGCCTGTATATCCCCAATCAAAGACGACGCAATGACATAATGTTCGGCCAGACATTTATCCTTAGCAGCAGAGAGCTTATCATTTAGAATGGCGGTTGAAACGAGTAGAATCATAGAATTGAGAAATATAAGAAAAAGAATCAGCATAACGAAAAAGGTCCGTTTTTTCATTCCTAAACCTCCAACCGGTATCCGAGTTTATACACCGTCTTGATATGATTTTCCAAATGCAGTTTATGGCGCAGTCTCTGTATATGAACATCCACCGTACGTGTACCTCCGTCAAAATCATATCCCCATACCATAGCTAACAGCTTTTCCCTGGAAAGGGCAATGTTCCGGTTTCTGATCAGTACCTCTAACAGTTCATATTCTTTCGGTGTACATTCGACGGCCGTTCCGTTTAGGAAAACCTGATGT
>CAMWMO010000011.1 GCA_947175305.1 uncultured Lachnospiraceae bacterium | reverse complement strand
CCAGCGTGTCGGGCAGTTCCAGTTCGGAAATGTCTGTCCCCACCGGCACGGTCTGCTGCGCAGTCTCCTCCGGCAGATCCACAAAACCGGTTATGGACATGGTTCCGCCGTCGCCGCACAGTCCCGCCGCAAAGACGGATATCGTCTCCAATATGTCCGGATAGGTCGTCACCAGCAGACACACTGCAAGTATAGCTGCTGTGAAACGTAACTTTCTCTTTCTCCTTGATTTGATCCACGCTTTTTGTTCATCCATGATCTGTCTTCCTCCCTACTACAAATATGGTAAAGCCGCTGCCTTTGATCACGGCTCCTCTGTTCCCATTTAATGCATAAATTTTATATGACCTAGTTTTTCTATGGCTCTGTTCATTGCTGTGTCAATCTCTTTCTGACCGACAGGATTGATAAGATAATGCGCTGCCCTTATCTCCCATGCGTCCATCGCGTATTCCGATGTCGGGGACATAAAGATGATAACGTCCTCAAAGCCTTCCGGTCGCAGGCTCTTTGCGCTTTCCATCCCGTCTCTGCCCTGCAGGCTGATATCCATAAACAGGACCTGGAAAGCATTTTTCCGATCCTGTATTTCACCGTTACACCTCCTTAAAATAAGCAGAAAAAAGACGCACTAAGCCCTTGCTTGCTAAGATTCTCCTTTCCTCTGCCATGTCTTGTAAACTCCTTTTTTATGTTTGCCGGATTTGTTGGTTTCTCTATTATAATCTATGAAAATCAGGATAACTGCCGTTATGGTACGGATTGCAGTTTTTGGGGTATGGATTGCAGTTTTTTGCAAAAAAAGCAGAGACTCGCTTACTCCTCTTGTAATATAAAAACCGCCCGATAACAAGTTAGTCACCTGTTATCAGACGGTTTTAACCCTTTATATAACTTTCGAAATTGCTCCTACAACTCCTTCATTACCTTCTTCTTTGAAATGCTTCATGCCTTCCGTCATCAAATAACTCATTCGTCCCTTCAAAACGTCGGTTTATCGTATAGACCGGTATCCCCTGTCCGAATATATCCATCCTGGTGATAATACCATATACATTTGTTCCTCCAAGCAAAAAGTTGGAATCTCCGGCAGAAATCGCCGAATGTGCGAGACGCACAAATGATAAAACGATAAGAATAAATTTATATGATAATAAGTTATCGATTTTGAAGCGGGTTGTCAAGTTTTTTGAGTTCAAGACAGGAACCCACTATTAAGGTAGCTGATGCTAAAGCGTCGTTCCGAAATACAAGATTATCTCAACAATAAAACAAACTCATCCGGGCTGTAAACTTTTGTTTTGGCTGTCTTAAAATCTTTCATGTTGCATGTTACCAAGCAATCTGCATTTACTCTTCTCGCGCATTCATCTTGCAAGCAATCCTCAAAATCATTAAACTGTACATTATCTATTGCCTCTAAAACCTGCTCATGTGAAGCACCTACAACCGTCAATATCCTGCAAATATTTTTCAGCCACATACGTTTTACTTCATCCGTAAGTCGTAATGAGTACCAGATAATGGACAATGAATGAAAAGCTATATATCATCGGCTTTTCCCTGAGAACATAAATCCATAACCTGTTTTGAAGAATCTCTAAAACGATCCTCACGATCTGTAATATAGTTTAATATGACATTTGTATCAATTAGTGCAACCATATTTTTGTTCCATACTCTCCCTTCTAACTTGTTCATAATCATAATCTTTGGGAAAGGGATACTTCTTTCTTAGTTCTTCCATGTGTAAAAATGCCTGTCTTTTTTCAGAAAGCATACTTTGACCACCGGATATTTCCTCCGTTCTTTTCGTTACTACATTAAACCGTCTTATCATATCTATAAAGAATCTAAGGCTATCATCATCCTGCAATGAATCAATCATAGCATAAGCTTCCTGCCGTAGAGTCATATATTCCACCTCCAATTTTATTTTCAGAATCAATATTGCAACTGCCCGACTTAGCTAATTGATCTAAATGTTACTCATATATATTATATCCAATAAACTTCCTCTCTTCAATAATTTCCTTCTACTCCTCCTTCTACTAAATTACCTACTAAATCTATAGCCAAAATTTCAATGGTATGAATGATCTTTATTACCAGAAACTACAGGATAAAGAAAAACGGAGCTGTCGTACTAATTTAATTAGTGCAACAGCCCGCTACGCCTCTCTTCTTTATATTATTTTTCATAATGTTCCAGCACCACCCCGTGGGCGATTCCCGGAATCGACTGTCCTTCGTTGTAGCTGGTCTTACTAAGAAGCGCTCCCGTAGGTACAAAAAGCACCCGGTTCCACACGCCTTCCTCCAGCTTTTTCAGAATATAAGCCGACAGCACCACCGCACTGCATCCGCAGCCGGAGCCGCCCGCATCCGTATGCTGTTTTTCACTCTCATAGATCTCGATGCCACAGTCCATATGCTGTCTGCTGATATCGATCTGCTGCTCTTCGAGCAGGTCAAACAGAAGCTTCTGCCCTACCATTCCCAGATCGCCGGTGATGATCTTATCGTAATCCTCCGGCTTTCTTCCGAAATCCTCCAGATTCTGCCGAATCGTATCCGCCGCCGCGGGAGCCATGCACGCGCCCATATTCATGGAATCCTTCACGCCGTAATCCACGATCTTACCGATGGTGGCTCCCTCCATCACAGCCCGCACCTTTTGTCCCGGCTCCTCAGACAGAATAAAAGCGCCGCTTCCCGTCACCGTCCAGGTCGCCGACTTGGGCCGCTGGTTTCCGTAAGCCAGAGGAAAGCGGAACTCTTTCTCCGCGCTGGCAAAATGACTGGAAGTGACACATGCCGCCTTCTCCACAAACCCGGCGGCGATCATCGCCCCGCCCACGGTCAGGGACAGGCCGCAGGTGGAGCAGGCGCCGTAAAGTCCCACATGGGGCAACTGATATCCCGCCATGCCGAAGCTGCTGGCAATGGACTGCCCCAGCAGATCTCCCGCAAAGACGATCTGCATATCGGTCTTTTTCAGCCCAGCCTTGGAAAGAGCGATCTCCAGCGCCTCCTTCTGCAGGCTGCTCTCCGCTTCTTCCCAGTTTGCCGCTCCGAATTTATCGTCATAACCGATCTTGTCAAACAGCTCACCCATGGGACCCTCTGCTTCCTTGTTTCCCACGATGGAGCCGCTTCCAATGATATATGGCTTCTTTTCAAACCGAATACTCTGCTTTCCTAACATACTATCCTCCATTCCAAAGTGTTCTCGTTCTTTCCTACAGGATAGTATTTGACTTTTTTAACAGAATATTCAATTTTCCTTATCCCAAGGCCGCTTTGATATCCTCTCTCATGTCCAGCACAGCGGCTCTTGAAGCCTCGGCGTAATTCTCTTCTCCGTATTTCGCGTAGGCCTCCTGCTGATAAGCCGCGATGATGCCTCTGGAAGAATTGATGATCGCCCCCAAGCCATCCTCGTTAAAAAAGTGCCTGAGATCCTTGCCCTTACCGCCCTGAGCGCCATATCCGGGCACCAGTATATAGGACTTGGGCATGATCCGCCGCAGCACTTTACCCATCTCCGGATAGGTCGCACCCACAACAGCGCCGATATAGCTGTACTCTTCTCCCATGTGCTCCGCCGCCCAGGCTGCCACCTTCTCGCCCACGATCTCATAGAGGGGGCGTGCTCCGGAAATATCCGCCGCATTCTCAGGCAGTACCAGTCGATCCTGAAATTCTCCGCTGCTGGGGTTAGAGGTCTTGACCAGAATAAAGAGCCCCTTCTTCTCCTGCTTGCACACTTCCATAAAGGGCTTCACACCGTCAGAACCAAGATACGGATTCATTGTGGCGAAATCCTCATCAAAACCGCGGCACATGGTATCACCGACCTGTACCTGTCCCAAATGTCCCACCGCATAGGCCTCGGAGGTGGAGCCGATATCACCGCGCTTGACGTCTCCGATCACCACGAGTCCCTTCTCCTTACAGTAAGCCACCGTCTTTTGAAAAGCCGTCATTCCTTCCACGCCGAACTGCTCATACATGGCGATCTGCGGCTTCACAGCAGGCACCAGGTCGCAGACAGCGTCCACAATCCCCTTATTGTAGAGCCAGATTGCCTCCGCCGCACCCTTCATGGTCTCTCCGTACTCCGCAAAAGCCTGTTTTTTAATATGACCGGGCACAAACTTCATGGTCGGATCCAGTCCGACCACGATAGGCGCCTCTGTCTTTTTAATTTTATCTACTAATGTATTGATCAAAGCTCCTTACCCTCCAAATCCGCTAACACATACTGATTATCAATATAGAGCGGAATCTGCTCTCTTGTCACCCACTCATAGCTTCCGTAGTCCTCTGTCAAAACGATATGGGACTCCTCGTCCTCCGGGATGGAACAAATGTAAGCAATGCCCACGCAATGGGTCTCACCGAGAAGCTGGGACCAGGTATATTCGATCTTCTCAATCTTGGCGTTCACAGAGAGAAGCTCCGTGATCGCACTTATCATCGTGTCGTCCGGTGAATCCCCGTGGGGCACCTCCGCATCAATAAACTCCCAGATATAAGGCTCCGGAATACGGTCATCCACCCACCTCTTTAAGAGAAGATAAGTATCTCCCTTTTTGATAATGCCCTTTACACGCACATAAGTATTCTTCATAATACACTCTCCCTTCCTTTTTAGCGAGTTTGTAAAAACTCATATTCCCGTTTGGCAATCTCATCGTCCGGATAGCTGCGCAGATAACTGTTCATCAGAGCTGCCGCCGTCTTATATTCACCCATGTACTCATAGACAACGATCTCGTTAAATTTCAAGGTCTGCATCATACCGTTATTCTCAATATTCATCGCAGTCTGGAAGGCGTCAAGCGCGGTCTCATACTCTCCCATCTGCATACGGCAAAGCCCCAGTTGATTATAGATCTCCGCCTTGGTCTGGTCATACTCCACATAGCCCGCATAAATGCTGGCTGCATAGTTATAATCCCCCAGCGCCTCGTAGGTCCTGCCAAGATAAAGCGCCGCGCCATAGTCCGTGGTCGTCTTCAGTCTCTCCAGAAAATTGCGGGCGTTCTCATAATCTCCCATATAATAACAGATCCGACCCATATCATAATCCGAGATCGACTTCTCATTCTCTGTCATGGCGTTTTGCAGATAGATCTGCCCCGCCTCCTTATATCCGTACTCCTCCAGCACCATATAGATCCGGATCATCTGGTCATAATTCTTCGGATCCAGGGTGACCGCCGTATCGAAATCCGCCTGCGCCCCTTCAAAGTCTCCTTCCGAAAGCTTGACACAGCCCCTCAGATAAAAAGCGTTCGTCTCCTCCGGGCGCAGTCCCAAAATCGCATCGTAGACGCCCACTGCCTCTTCCTTCTGTCCGTTTTTAAAGTATGCCGTAGCCAGATAATAATTGATATCAAAATCCAGATTCTCCACTCTGGCGCTTCCCAGCTTAAGCGCTTTCTCCAGATAGGCTATGGCAGATTCATAATCCGTGTTTCCCAGATAGGCAAGCCCCATACCTCGATAGAGGAGTCTTTCGTCCTCCCCGTTTTCCTCCGCCGTCTGAAACAGAGTGAGTGCCTTCTCGTAGTCAAGCTCCGCAACGGCATCCATACCCTGCTTGGTGTAGCTGGGCTGTCCATCCGCGCCACAGCCCGCCAGAAACAGAGAAAGACAGACCACAGCTGCCGCTTTGCCTATTTTATTCCGGTCTTTTGTCTTTTGCTCTCTCACATTCTTCTCCAGGTAATTTCCTTGACATCCTTTTTATCTTATCATACTGTCCGTCGCAAGCCAACACTAAAATATCAGTTCAGTTCAGCTCACGCCCATTCGCAAAATCGCATCTACGATGCTTCCCGCTGCTACGCAGCTCCTTTTGCTCATGTACAGGCGTTCCCTCAGACCATCATTCGCCTGTCAAATTCGTGCAAGCACGATTTGCCAGACAAATTCGGTCTGGCTGAACTGTTAGATCAGGTTTCCGCATACCAGATCCTTCATGATCCCGAAAAACTCCCGCACCAGATTGTTTGGCTGAAAATAGATATTGGAGCGGGCCGAAATACCACAGGCATTCTCAAAGCCCGTGTGTCTGGCTAACATCACGCCCCGGAACACATGAAAATTGTTGGTGACGATTCCCACCTCATAATCTGTCCCGCCGATCAGCGCCGTACTGTAGGCGATATTCTCGGAGGTGTCCGTGGACTTGTCCTCCATCAAAATTCTTTCCGGTGCAATGCCTCTCTCCACCAGATAGTCATACATCCCCTGCGCCTCAGTGCAGGGCTCGTTGGCGCCTTGTCCGCCGGACACCACGCAGAGCGTGTTCTCATTGGCCATCAAATAATCATAGGCCGCATCCAGCCGAAACTTGAGCACGACGCTTGGCCCTGCCGGTTTCATCTGTGCTCCCAGAACTATGATATAATCCAGATCCGGCCTTCCCTGATCCCTGTAATGAGCGAATATGCAGCTCTCTACTATCACAAAGGCCAGAACGCCGCCGATCAGGAGTCCAATGATCGTCTGCCGTAACCGCAAAGGAAATTGACTCCACAAGTCAAATCGTATCATCAGCGCCAGACCGCTGAAAAATATACCCCCAAGTCCCCAAATCAGATAAAAACGGCTCCCGGAGCGGATCCGAAACACGATAAAGCAATATGTAAAGCACAGAAGCGCCGCCAGAATACATAAGCCGATCATTATCTTTTTCCTCATGTAAGCATCCCCTCAAACACATCCTCCGGCACCGGTTTGCAATACCGGTAACCCTGGGCAACATAAGCGCCGATCTCCATCATCAGCTCCGTATCCTGCTGCGTCTCCACACCCTCGCAGACCACCTGTGCGTCCAAATCCTTTGCCAGATTTACGATATTTTTCATGATCTGCACCTGTCTCTCGCGGTTTTCATTATTCAATAAGAAGGAGCGATCCAGTTTGATCACCGATGCGGGGATCTGTTCAAATACGCCCAAAGAAGAATAGCCGGAGCCAAAGTCATCGATGGAGAGATGCACGCCGTTTCCTCTGAGGATCTCCACATTCTCTTTTACCTTCTGCTGCTGCATCTCTTCCACCACCAGAGTTTCCGTGATCTCCACCTCGATCAGTTCCTTGGGAACCTGATACTTCACCATCAAAGACTCAAACCGCTCAGGGAAACCATCCTCCACAAAGTGCGTCCTGGAGAAATTGCAGGACACAGGAACCACAGAAAGCCCCTGATCCAGCCGCCTGCGCAGCATTTTACAGACGCTCTCCATCACGAAGAAATCAATCTCCGTGATCTTGCCCGTCCGCTCATAGTAGGGCACAAAGAAGCCGGGCGCCCGGATAGCGCCGCCAGCCGTAGGATCCTTGAAACGCACCAGCGCCTCCGCTCCAACCACTTTCTCGTTGCGGATATCCACCTTCGCCTGATAGTATGCCACAAAATCCTTTTGAAAATCCACCGAATCTAAAAGTTTCTCCCGCTCATGCTGCTCTCTGAGCTGCTCGCGGAGTTTGTCATCGTAAACCTGAAGGACATTGATATAGCTGTCCCGCAGAGGATCCACCGCCTGCATCGCATAGGACAGCGCAAGCTGGATATCCGTATGTCCCTTCTCCACAGCGCAGATTCCCAGCGCCTGCACCATGTGAACGCCCTCCAGCTCGTAAATATGGTCAGATATCCGGTGCGTCAAAGCCATCATGCGGTCTGTCAGCTCTGTCATATCCTCATAATGCACAAAGAGCACAAAGTGGCTGCCGTAACTCCTGGCAAAAAGCTCTGTCTCATTGTCAACCTCCGCCGCGATCACCTCAATGATGCGCCCCAATATCTTCTGCCCCGCATCCCAGCCATAAATGGCATTATAGCTCTTAAACTGACAGATGTCCGTATACACAATGGCATAGTGCTTATCGGCGTCGGCGCGCAGCTTCTGAGAGGCTATGTATTGCAAATAGTTGAGGTTCCAGATATCAAATTCCGTATCCTTGTACATCAGCTTCTGGAGCCGCCTGCTGCTCTTCAACATCCGATACAGCACCAGAATGACCAGAGCCGCAACGACCAGCAGGATCACAATGATGGCGACGCTGTGATTCCGGATGAAGGCATCCACGCTCACCTTTGCATAGAAATTGTCCTGCAGCATATAGTCGTTCACCGTCTTATCGGAGATCTCCGTAAGCTCCTTATTCAGGATGTCAGCCAAAAGCGATTCTTCGTCCATCAGTACCATCATGCGGACCCCATGCACATCGCTTAAGACCGTATGGATCTCCAACTGTCCAAACCCAAGCTGGGAACCCAGAAGATACTCCGCCAGATAACCGTCGCAGAGAGCCGCCTGCGCCTTGCCGCCTCGCACCGCCTCCAGACAGTCCCTCTGGTTCTCATAGACCAGAAGCTCCATATCCTCCCCTGCATAGGGCACCTGGCCTGTGTCCGTCACGTGCTCCGTCGCCACCGCCAAAGATCCGATCGTCTCCGTCCGCGCTCCGCGCTTCATGACGACGACCCTGGGCACCTGCACATACTCCTTGGTGAGGGTGTATCCGGTCAGCCTTGACGTCCCTTCCGTCTCAGCGCAGTAGCTCAGGATATCGATACTGCCTTCCGAAAGCGCCCGCTTCGCCTCCTCTATATCCGCCATTTTGACATAGTCAAAGGTAAGTCCCGTATACTCCGCCACCTCATCCAGAGCCAGCCTGGAAAGACCACAGTATTCGCCATCCTCATCTTCATAGGAAAAAGGATAGCAGTCATCCGGATAACCCACCGTCAGCGTTTGCTGTTCTGCAATATAATTTTTTTCTTCACTGGTCAGAAGAATGGTCTGATCCATACGGCTGTCATAATACTTGACCATCAGTTCGTTTTCCAGCTCCGGACGGTTCATCTTGAGATCGCCGATTCCCTGATTTAATTCCCGCAACAGATCATCATTGCCCTGATAGGTAATATAGTAGATAGGCTTCGGGGCAAAGCGTCCGATCACCCGCTGTCCCTCCTTGATCTCCGTGAGGGAATGTACCAGAGCGTCAATCTCCCCGTTCGACAGCGCCTCCTGCAGCGCCGCCGCACTCTCATACTCCTGAAGCCTGGGAGCCGTGATCCCATGCCCTGCCAGATACTCTAAAAATTCCTGTTTCCTGACATAGGTGGACACAATGCCGTAGGTAATGTCCGCCATAGCCTCAAAATCCTCGTGAGCGATCTGACTGTCAGGCAGCACCGCAATCGCACCGAAGGTGTAGCCGCTTGACAGATCGGCATAATCGTAAATCTTCGCTCTCTCCTGAGAATACTGCGCAGAACCCACCAGATCCACTTTCCTGTCCGCCAGCATCTGCAGGGCCTCATCCCAGCTATTGCAGGTGACATACTGCACCGACCAGTTTACATAATTGCATAAATTGTCCAGATATTCCACATCCATTCCGGAAAAACTGCCATCATCCTGCACCTCATGGTAGCCCTCCATCGGGAAAAAAGCGATCCGCACCGGACGCTTTTCCGCGCCCTGCGCCACAGCCTGCCCCGTATGTCCGAAAGAAAACGACAAAAGCAGCGCCGCGATCAGCGCCCCTGCTGCCATCCTTGCCGCCCTATATGGTCTTTTTTCCGGTTTACCCTTCATAGACGATCCTTCTTTCTGCTTTTTAAATCATTATATCATTTTCTTAAAGATAACGCCCTAAAAAATTTTTAATTTTTCCATAATATTCCTTTGGATCTTTATCCTGTGCCTGCGCGTGTCCGGCGCCCTCCACGATAAAGAGCTCTTTCTCACAGGCGGCGGCCTCGTACAGCTCATAGGACATGCCCACATCGATCATCCGGTCTTCATCCCCGTGGATAAAAAGCGTCGGGATGCCGCTTGCCGCCACCGCACGAAGGGGAGACGCATCCTTCAGGTTATAGCCGCCCCGCAGACGCAGCATCACACAGGCGGAATCTACAAAAGGACCGGCGGGCAGATGAAACCACTCCGTGATCTTATCCCCAAACATCTCGTAGGCTTCCGTGTAGGCGCTGTCGGAGACCACCGCCTTAATGTGCTCGGACACCTGTGCATCTCCCGCCATGATAAGTGCCGTAGCGGCTCCCATGGACTGGCCGTGGAGTACGATATCGGCCTCCGGACACTGCTCTAAAATATGATCGATCCAGAGCGTGCAGTCATAGTGGGCTGTCCACCCCATACCGATGAAGTCTCCCTCAC
>CAMWMO010000010.1 GCA_947175305.1 uncultured Lachnospiraceae bacterium | reverse complement strand
TCTATACTCTTCTCCACGCTCCCTGATCTGTCAGAACCATCATCCATATTGCCAAATTCCCGGTATTCGGAGAGCAATTCCATCACCACGCTGTCACGCTTGCGAAACAATTCTCTCAAAAAATCTGAAATTTCCGGCGTGATCCCCCGGTCTGTCACCACGATCCTCAGATATTCTCCCCTTTCACGGCCGCCTTCCACCGCTTCCCGAATCTCCTCGAAAGTACCTTTGATCTCCCGCATAGGGTGCAGAGGTTCTATGATCTGCGGCTGCACTCTGACTTCCGTATTCTTCTCTCCCAGCTCCACAAGCAGCGGCCCCTTTTGCGGCTGTCTCGTCTCATTAAAATGATAGCACAGCGGAGACCCTGCATAGCGCACCTCCCTGCGACCCACATGATAGGAGGCATGAATATGCCCCAGCGCCACATAATCAAACCCGTCGAAAACCCGGTAATCGATCTGGCCTACGCCGCCGACCATCGACTCAGAGCCTCCTCTTTCCGCCTCCCTGCCGTCCGCCGTAATATTCTGGTGGGCCACCAGTACATTCCTTTTAGAAAAGTCGATCCCCTGCTGTTCCAGAAGCCTTCTCACCGCGGTCTCATAATCTCCGATGGAATCATCCTCCAGTTTCTGCGCCACGATCGCCGGAAACAGATAGGGCATCAGCCAGAAGGTCACCTCCCCCGAACCGTCCTTCTCCTGCAATGTCACATGACAAAGCTCCTTGTCCACGCTCCCTGCTATGTACACATTCTGTTTCGCCAGGATATCACCGGCAAAAGCAAGCCTCTGTCCGGAGTCATGATTGCCGGAGATCATCATGACCGGAATCTGCATCTGCTCCAGACGGCTCAAAAGGCTGCCAAACAGTTCCACCGCTTCCCCGGAGGGCGCGCTCCTATCATAAATATCGCCGGCTATGACGATCGCATCCGGCTGCAATGCTTCTACCTTTTCCAGAAAACGTTCTGTCCAATATTCCTGATCCTTGTTATCGATCAGAGAGACGCCATATAAAGACTTCCCAAAATGTAGGTCTGATAAATGCAAGAATTTCATTTTCTCTCTCCTGAAAAGAAAGAGAAGACCCTGCGATCTTCTCTTTCATATATTCTATATCCATTCCTGTGAATGCTGTCACTTCTCCGGTACGTTGGGGAGCCCTGCAAACCCTTTCTCCAGATCCGCGTCCGTGGGAATATAATCACTCATCTCCCCGTCATGGAACTTGCCGTAGGCTACCATATCGAAATATCCCGTTCCGGTCAGGCCGAAGACGATCGTCTTCTCCTCGCCGGTCTCCTTGCATTTCAGCGCCTCATCTATGGCAACCCGGATCGCATGAGCGCTCTCCGGTGCCGGCAGGATGCCTTCTACCCTTGCAAATTCCTCCGCCGCTTTAAATACCGCAGTCTGCTCCACGCTGGTGGCCTCAATCAGCCCGTCGTGGTACAGCTGGGAGACAACGGAACTCATGCCGTGATACCGCAGGCCGCCCGCATGGTTCGGTGCCGGAATAAATCCGCTGCCCAGCGTGTACATCTTCGCCAGCGGACAAACCTTGCCAGTGTCACAGAAATCATATACATATTTACCTCTCGTCAGACTCGGGCAGGAAGCAGGCTCCACCGCGATAATCCGATAATCCGCCTCGCCGCGCAGCTTTTCTCCCACAAACGGAGAGATCAGGCCTCCCAGATTAGAACCGCCGCCAGCACAGCCGATGATCATGTCCGGCTTAATGTCATATTTTTGAAGCGCTGCTTTCGTCTCCTCACCGATAATGGACTGATGCAGCAATACCTGAGACAGAACGCTTCCCAGCACATAGCGGTAACCCTCCTTGCTGGTGGCTGCCTCCACTGCCTCGGAGATCGCACAGCCCAGGCTGCCCGTGGTGCCGGGGAACTCCTCCAGAATCTTACGTCCCACATTCGTGGTATCGGAGGGAGACGGCGTCACCTGTGCCCCGTAGGTGCGCATCACCTCACGACGGAAGGGCTTCTGCTCATAGGATACCTTCACCATATAGACATGGCAGTCCAAATCAAAGTAGGAACACGCCATAGAGAGCGCCGTTCCCCACTGGCCCGCGCCGGTCTCTGTAGTAACGCCCTTCAGGCCTTGCTGCTTCGCATAGTATGCCTGCGCGATAGCGGAATTGAGCTTATGACTTCCGCTGGTATTATTTCCTTCAAATTTATAGTAGATCTTCGCCGGGGTATCCAGCTTCTTTTCCAAACAGTAAGCCCTCACCAGAGGCGACGGACGATACATCTTGTAGAAATCCTGAATCTCCTGTGGAATGTCGATATAGGCATCCGTATCGTTCAGCTCCTGCTTCACCAGTTCATCGCAGAATACGCCCTGCAGCTCTTCGAAGGTCATGGGCTGTAACGTGCCCGGATTTAACAGCGGCGCCGGTTTATTCTTCATATCCGCCCGGACATTGTACCACTGTCTGGGCATCTCCTGCTCTTCCAGATATATCTTATAGGGTATTGTTTTCTCTGCCATTTTTTACTCCTCACTTTTTTGTTTGTCTTCTATCACTTAGTATACCTATAAAATTATATGAAAAAACAGGGGAAAAATCAATATACAAAAGCGATACACAAAAAGCACACAAAAAGAGCCTCATACAGGAATGATTACACTTGACAATTCTCAGAAAAAATATGATAGTAACATTAATTTGATCAGAACAGAAAATCTTATGATATAACAAACACTATCAATCAAAAAAGGAGCATTGCAATGAAATCACTATCCACACAAAAAATATGGCTTTTTGCCACCGGACAATTCGGCTGGTCCCTGTTGTCCGGCCTGATTTCCAACTGGCTGGTCTATTTCTATCAGCCCGATGAGGCATCGATCGCACAGGGGCAGATCCTTTTTGTCCCTCAGGGACTGGTCATCTTCGGCATCTTTACCCTGATCGGCGGCATTACGGCCTTCGGACGGCTTTTTGACGCCTTTACCGATCCGTGGATCGCTTCCTTATCAGACCGCTGCACCTCAGAAAAGGGCAGACGGATCCCCTTCTTAAAATGGGCATCCCTGCCGCTGGCACTCTCCACGGTGCTTGTATTCTGGTCTCCGGTAAACGAAAACAGCTGGATCAACGCGGCTTTTCTGTTTGCGATGGTCATGGCATATTATCTGTCGATTACGGCATACTGCACGCCCTACAATGCCCTGATCCCGGAGCTTGGGCATGACCAGCGGGAACGCCTGAATATTTCTACCGTGATCTCCTTTACCTTTATCGCAGGAACGGCTGTGGCTTATCTGGCTCCCGTGATCTGGGGGACGCTGATTCCCGCATTCGGACGGGTCAATGCGATCCGGGTGACATTTGCAGTCATGGCGGTCATCGCCTTTGTCTGTATGCAGATACCGGTCTGGACTATCAACGAGAAGGAATATGTAAATACCGTTCCCTCTCAGGACACGGCATTTTCCTCCCTTGTCTCCACCTTCCGAAATAAGGAATTTCGGAAATTTGTGGGCTCCGATATCTTGTACTGGATCGCCATCACCATGTTCCAGACAGGGCTGCCTTTCTTCGTGACCAGCCTCTTAAAGCTGCCGGAGACCATGACGACCATTTATTTTGTGGGCATGACCGCTCTTTCGCTGGTTTTTTATATCCCAATCAACAAGCTGGCTCCCAAACTGGGAAAAAAGAAGCTGATCCTGGCGGCCTTTGCGATCTTTGCCCTGTCCTATCTGTATACCGGATTCCTTGGACAGGCTCTGCCGGTTCCCGCCAGTGTACAGGGATATATTCTGATGGTAACAGCTTCCCTGCCGATGGCTGTATTCGGCATCCTTCCCCAGGCAGTGGTTGCCGATATCGCCCAGAGCGATGCCAACCGCACAGGCAGCAACAGAGAGGGCATGTTCTACGCCTCCAGAACCTTTGCATTTAAGCTGGGGCAGAGCCTTTCCATGCTGTTATTTACGGCAGTTTCCACCATCGGAACCTCCACCGGCCTGGGTTATCGCATAGCAGCCTTCGGCGCGGCATTGTTCTGCGTGCTGGGCGGCGTCATATTCCTCTTTTACAATGAACGCAAGATTGAACAAAGTATCTAAAAAGGGAATCTCAATATGGATAGAGAAAGCATTCACAATATGATCATACCGGAGGAAAAGTACGATGAGACAATGACAAACGTCGTCCTGCCCTATCTCGCCCCCAGAAAGACGGAACACTACTGCGAACGCGAAGCGGGAAGACGCATCTTCTATATCCGGTGCCTCGCCGACCGGCCCAGAGGCATAGTGGTAATCTCACACGGTTATACAGAGACTGCAGAAAAGCATCTGGAAAACATCTACTATTTTCTTCGCGGGGGATATCATGTCTTTATGCCGGAGCATTGCGGACACGGGCACAGCTATCGGCTCTGCCGGGATACAAAAGACTTATCTCTGGTGCATGTGGATGATTATAAAAGATATGTAGATGATCTGCTGTTTGTCGCCCGTAGCGCGGCACAGGACTACCCGAATCTGCCGCTCCTTCTCTACGGCCATTCTATGGGAGGCGGTATCGCGGCCGCTGCGGCGGCGCAGGCGCCTGAATTGTTCTCCCGGCTGATCCTCTCTTCTCCCATGATCCGCCCCAGCAGCGCTCCTGTTCCCTGGCCTCTGGCCCGTCTGATTGCCGGGACTTTCTGCATCTTGGGACAGTCGGAACAGTATGTGGCAGGGCACCGCCCCTATGACGGACAGGAAACCTTTGCCGACAGCGCCTCCGTCTCAGAAGCAAGATTCGACTATTATCAGCAAAAAAGAAATACAGAATCCCTGTATCAGATGAATGCGGCTTCCTACGGATGGCTCTGGCAGACTGCGCGGCTGAACCGCTATCTGCAAAAGACGGCATGGCGTCAGATTGCCTGTCCCGTGCTTCTTTTTCAGGCTGAGCACGAGGCATTTGTCTCAAAGGAAGAACAGGAACTGTTTGTGAAAAAACTGAATCAGAACAAGCCCGGAAATGCGGAGCTGATCAAGGTTCCCGGAACGAAGCATGAGATATTCAATTCGGGGGAAGAAATTTTGGAAGAATACTGGCAGAGGATCTTAAAATAGATCAAAATGTGTTCCGGTGTGAAACAAAAAAATGCAAGCAAATGCAAAAACGGGCGAAAAATACTGCTTTTCGCCCGTTTCTCATTAAATGCATCCGGTAACGCATATATCTAAAGAATAAAAATCATTATTTAAGGAACCATGACATTGCCCTGCTATACAGGTCTTCATACCATTCAATATGAGTAAGGATATACGAATTGATTTTGAAAGATACCGTCTTTGTACCTCCATACTCATTGATTCCGCGAATTATCAGCCGTCCCGTTCCTTTGTTGATATTTTTGGAGTACCCGGATTTTACAATCTCGTAGTCCGTTCCTTCTGTCAGCGTTCTGGTCTCACCATTTACTTTCATTGTGACAAAAATCTGCTGTTCCCCTGAAACAGGATCGGTTTCTGATAATTCGATTGCTTTTCCGGTGTAACTCTGCGCGTTTATTTTCACCGTGGCTTTCGAGATGTTTTTGTTATTTTCAATCACCCTGAAGTCCGCATGAGTCGTACCTTTATAATTACTTCCGTTCACGCCCTCCACTGTCACACGGATCGTATCGCCTACAGCCGGCGTTTCCTCATATGCTGTTCCGTCCGTCTTGGTATATCCCGTAACCACAAAATCAGTTCCCTTCTTCAGTGCTTTTCCGTCAAGGTCTTTTATCACGGGAACCACCCGGTCGTATTTTTTGGCATTCTTCTCAAGTACATCCGCGGCGGAAAGATCAGTCAGATTCGAGAGCTCCTGCTGCAAAACCGTAAAACTAACAGGTTCTGTAATCCCTTTGAAATTGCCCTTTCCCTTGATCTTCACGGTTGCCGTTCCTGTCTTTTTGTTTGAAGCATATACCAGCGTATAATCAACGCCTTCCGCCAGATTCACATCGTTAAAAGTTATGTTCAGGTCTGACGCCGTAAGTTTACTTCCACCCTTCGCATATGGCGCTGTCAGGGCCTCCTTATTGTAACTCAGTTTTCCGTCTTCATTTTCCTTAATATCAAATGCCGATATTTTGAAGTTCTTCTTAACCGTTCCTGTGTACTTCCCGACACCTCTTACAGTGACAACCGCTTTTCCGGTCTTTACATTCTTGTCATATTGCACAGTGTAGTCACGGTCCGGCTCCGCATCTTTAACGGTTACATTCGGTTCTATCGCGCTTCCGGTATAAACTGCCTCTGTCGTATCCAGCGTCACATCTTTTGCCTTTAGCGTCGTTCCCGTGATTTTGAATGCGATGGTCTTTTCGCCTACATATTTTGTTCCGGTACCGATGATTACGGCTGTTGCAGCTCCGACTTCCCGGCTGTTACAGATAACCTGATAATCCTCCCCCGGAATCAATGTGTCTTTTCCGTACTTCACAGTAAATACCGGTTCCACAATGCTTCCGGTGTACGGCACGTTTTGAATCCCTGTCACTTTGACCGCACTCATAAGCACTTGATCGCTCTCTGCTACGGTCATGTGGATTTCTCTGATTCCGGTGTACCCATTCGTCGATACGCCTGATACCTCCACGGTATATACCCCCGAAGCCGTTATTTTTTCTATGGGGTTTCCGTCCTTATCCTTGATAATCCCTACCGTATATTCCTTCTTGGATAGTTTCTTTCCGTTCCTTGTCACGACGGGCGCCGGTGCCACGCTTTTCCCCGCCTTAGGCGCCTTAACATAAAGATCCGGAATCAGGATGTCTTCTTCCTCAAGGTTCTTCGGCACGATCTTAAATATTTTGGTAAAGCTTCCGCCATAATTTCCTTTACCTTTGATGACCACCTGGGCATTTTCCGTAACCTTCGTGTTGTTCTTATAAGATACCGTATAATCTTTACCCTGCGACAGCAGCGTTTTGCCATTGTATACGGTTACAGCCGGTTTTATTGCTTTTCCGGTATAGGTAATGTCTGCGATATCAACTGCCCACAGACCTTCTCTGTCCATCAGCTGTTCCAATGCCTGCGTCAGTTTTTTAATTGCCTCCTCTACATCCTCCTGCGCGACATTCACATCCGCGGCAGTTTCTTTCGCATCTGCAAGGGCTGTTGCAAAAGTCTCCCAGCTTTCCTTAGTGTAATCGTTCCGGTTCAAAGATTCACATTGGCTAATCAGCTCCCTCAGCTGATCTTTATCGACCGGTGCCTCTAAATCTCCCGATTTTAACACCAGTGCATCCCGGGCTTCCATTAGATCTTTGAAAGCGTTGTCGAGTTCCTCCTGCGTAACATCCTGCTTTGCCACAACTTCTTTGGCCTTATTCAAGGCAGCCGCAAAAGCCTTCCAGCTTTCAGCCGTATAATTCGCTTCTTTTAACGCCTCAGCTTCGGCGATTAAATACTTTAAGGAATCCGTCTTGTCTTCTTTCTCCACCGTTACACTGACCCTGCAGACCGCCGTAAATGCGCCATCCTCTGTCTTTACGGTGATTTCTGCAGTGCCGTCCTCTAACGCTGTTATTTTTCCGGTTTGATCGACGGAAACTGTCTTTTCTTCACTGCTGCTCCATTCCACCTTCTGGTTTGTTGCGTCAGCCGGCTGCATAACCGCCATCAATTGGAAGGTATTTCCCTTGCGGATAGACAGGGATTCTCTGTTTAATGCCACTCCCGTCACGGCAATGGTTGTGACCGGTGTAAGCTTTGACGCCGCGGTTTCCAATGCCTCACACGCTTCGTCAATTTCCGTCTGAAGCAGATAAACATCCTTTATCGTTGACGGGTCCGCCTGATTTGCTTTGTTCAAAACCTGATTCAGATTGATCCTTGCCTGCTCAAAAGCGTTCCAACTGTCCTGCGTATAATTATCCTTTTTATAATCCCGGTATTTATCCCGCTGCCATACGGCACTTCCGATATAAACCAGTTTTTCGCTTGCCGCTTCCAGCGTCGTGCGGGCTTTGTTAATCTGTGTCTGGAGAGCACTGATCTCCGCCTGACTGTATTTCTTACCCGCTGCCATCTCTGCCTGTATCAGCTTACCTTTATCAATTGCGGCTTTCGTATCCTGAAGCACATTTGCCATATCCGCCCGTTTCCAACTGTTCGCCGTGTAATCATCCTCGGTTTTATCCGAGAACTGGTTATACAGTTTCGAAATCCGGTCGAGATCAATCTCTTCGTCTGCCGGCGCCTCCACCGTTACAACCTCTGTCCCGACGAATTTGCCGCGCTGATCATATGGTTTCTTAGCTTCATCATTGTCATATACAAAGGTATTCCGATCCGGTTCCTTTCCGTATTCGGCTTCCCCATTATGGTAATATAATACAAATTTCCTGGACCAGCCCTCGCCACGTACAAGATCTTCCGACATGCCGCTGCTGACTATGCCACCGATGCCGTTTATGATATGGTTGATACTTGACAGCGGATAGAACCCGCCACCCTCCTTTTCATCGTTTGCAAAAGTCTGCGTACAGGCATTTTCCACCATAACATCCGGTTTATTCGGCACCTCGATTGCATTGTCAAGCTGGATACCGATTCCCTTTCCGTCATAGGTCTTTCCGGTATAAATAAATACATTGTATACGCCAAGTCCGACCGCATAATGCCTTTCTACATCATTGCTGACCTTATAGGAAGAGTATCCCTTTACCGTACCGTTGTGGGACATCCATGCTTCCTGTGAAACCGGATCATAGCAAGTCTCGTTCTGGTAAAAATATGTTTCTCCATCCTCTCCGTTCCATAATGTATGGTATTCCTGAAAATGCTCATTAAACAGCGCGTAACATCTCACTCTGTCGCCGTTTACAATGAGACCGTGCTTGGATTCATTTCCGTACCATTCAACGCCCGCTCCGTGATCTGCCCTCCAGATCCAGAAATGATCGCAGATCACGTCATCGCTGTTAATCTCCATGGCATCGTCTGCCTTCGTCAGGACATCCGTTGTCCCACCCACGCGGAAGAACAGATCCTGTAAAATAATCGGATTGTCGGCATGGTTCGTATGTGTCCCTTTTGTCCCTACCTGCAGAAGAAGCTTAGAGGAGGCTCCGGCATCAAAGATAAGTCCTTCAATGCGGATACCGCTCTTATCTTCAACTCGCAGCGCCATCTCTCCGTTATCCGGAATAATGGATGCCATACCCGTACCTAAGAGAATCGTATTCTCGCGGTTCACTACGATCGGCGTTTCCGCATGGTAAGTACCCGGTGTAAAATAAATGTTCTTTCCGTCTGCAATCTGTCGGTTGATCTCAGCCGCTGTGTCGGTCGGTTTTGCGATATAAAACATACTGAGGGAAAGGCTCGTGCCTTCACCCATTCCGTCATTTGCTTTTCCTTCACCCCAGGAGATGCCACTCGCATTTTCCCGTACTGCGGGCACAAACACTTTGTATTCGCCGTCGTCATCCAGATACAAGAACGGCTTCTCGCTGATTTTCGGTGTATTCGTGATCTCGGTAACGACCTGCTGTGCGCCGACCTGATCATCTTTGGATGTCGCCCCTTTGATTCCCCAGTTCGTATAACCGTTTCCATTTCGCAGCGGCTTACCGGTCTCACCAGTCAGGTTATTGGCCGCCTGCACACCCATGAAAAAGTTATTCAGCGTGGTGCCGAAAGTATTTCCTGTTATTTCGCTGTTTCTGGTGAAAAACTGCTGTCCTGACCATGTGCCCGCGCTGTTTCCCTCAACGTCTATTCCCTTGATCAGACAGTCCGCCACATATCCGCCGCTGGCCCATCCATAATTCCAGTCATAGGCAACGGGACGTTCGGAATACACCCGCCTAACCGCCCCGGCCTGAGCCACCGCCCAGTTAAACCAATCCCCTCTCCACGATCCATACTGCGCTTTTCCCTGATCATTGCCTGTGTCAATGACAGACAGGTTCTCCGCGGAACGCCAGAAATTACAGGTCGCATTGTTTTCTCCTCCGCCAAGCGATCCGCCCGGCAGATACGCCGGAATCGCGATATTATTCAGCTTTACGTCATAGGGCGTTTTCCCCAGTCCGTTGAATGCAGTGTAAAATCCGAGGTACATACAGGAGGTTTCCGTATAATCTCCCGGCTTAAAATAAATCTGCCACTGTTCTCCGTTAAACTGCGCATCCGCACCGTAATCATTCTGCTTGTCAAACAACTCTTTCAGGAGCTTATCCACTTCCCGTACGGCGTCTTCGGGAGAGAGGAAGATGGTGTGATCCCCAAAAAGCGCCGTCTCCAGAGAAACAGCATCTGACTGATCGGATTCCTCCGCTCCCTCTGCGTCTATCCTCACAGCGGTGACCCGGTAATAATTGTATTTACCTTCTCCGACTTCCAATTCTGTTTCTACCCGTCCCGTCTTTGCAGTTACGACAGGTACCGCCGCATCGGTAACATCTGTCATAGCAGCCGCCGATAGATCGGATATTGCTGCCGGGATATCTTCCCCTGCCTGTGTGAACTCGGAAAACATGCCGGATGCTTCGTAAATCCGATAGTCGGTTACGTTTTCTACGGCATCCCATGAAAGGATGACTTTGCCGTCTTTTTCTTCAATCTGCACATTTTCCGGAGTCTGCGGCTTCTCAAGAACTCTTGTCCTTACGGTAACAGCATCGCTGTATTCACCATACAGTTCCTCTTCGTTGCCGTTTACCAGAACCGGACGAATCTTAAAGCTGTACTCCGTGTCTTTTTCCAGCCCTGTGGCCGTATATTTTTCTTCGCTTCCGGCTTCCCCGACTTTCTGATAAGCCTCATCATCCTCCGAGGCTTTCTTC
>CAMWMO010000009.1 GCA_947175305.1 uncultured Lachnospiraceae bacterium | reverse complement strand
TGCGCCGAGCGCGGCGATCTTCCAGTCGCCCTCTGCACCGAAGCCGTAACCCTTTTCCATCAGTCTCTGAATAGCGAGACCCGGAAGCTGCTTCAGGCCGCCCAGCATACCGAAATGGGTAACAACTGCATGATAGTCATTCTCCACCAGGAATTTCTCGATACCGATCTCCTGCTGTGCCTGTACTGCCACATGTTTCCGGAACTCATCCGCATCTCTGCCCTCATCTATGATCTTATATTTGCTGTAGTACTCCTCCACCAGCGCGTTTACATCGCCCTGAGACACAGCGTCCACATACTCTACCACATCATTGACACAGTAGTGGTCGATCTCCCAGCCAAACTTGATCTGCGCCTCCACCTTATCGCCCTCGGTCACGGCAACGTTATTCATGTTGTCACCGAAACGGCAAACACGCACATGGGAGGACTCGATCACGCCAATAGCTGTACGCATCCAGCTTCCAAGCTGTCTCTGCACGCTTTCAGAAGCCCAATGTCCCACAATGATCTTGCGCTCAATACCCATACGGCTCACGATATGACCATACTCTCTGTCACCATGTGCGGACTGGTTCTCGTTCATGAAATCCATATCGATGGTGTCGTAAGGAAGCTCCTCATTAAACTGCGTGTGCAGATGGCAGAGCGGTTTCTTATATTCTTTTAATCCGAGAATCCACATCTTAGCCGGGGAGAACGTGTGCATCCACGTAATCACACCCGCACATTCCGGATCATTGTTAGCATCATTAAATGTCTGACGGATGGAAGCCTGACTGATCAGAGTCGGCTTTAATACCACCTCAAAAGGCAGGCTGCCGGAGGTGTTTAATCCCTCCACCATCTTAGCGGAGTGATCCGCTACCTTTCTCAGACACTCGTCCCCATACAAGTCCTGAGATCCTGTGCAAAACCAAAATTTGTAGTTCCTTGCTGTGCTCATACAATACCCTCCATTCTCTTTATTTATGCTTACCTTCTTACCCTCCAGTTTACTACTTGTACGTACAAATAAGCAAGTTGTACCATACGATGTTATCAAATATTTTAGATTTTATTTTTCCCTGTCACCGAAGCCGTCTGACGGAATCTCTGGGTACCACATCCACCTCAAATTCATAGGTTGCGTCAAAGGCAGGATTCTTGATCATCCGCAGCAGATTCTCTGCCGCCTTGCCACCGAGTCTCTCCATAGGATGTGGCGTGGAAGCAATGGGCACATCTCCCAGAATAGCCAGCTCCGAATTATCGACGCTTGCCACCGAGATATCCTCCGGAACCCGGATTCCCGCCTTCTTAAAGATATCCAGCAGGCCGAATGCCACCTCATCGTTGTAGCAGAACACCGCCGTACAGTCTTTAAATCGTTCCTGCACCTTACTTGCTATCTTTTCCAGATTCTGCTTCTCCTCCGTATCGACCCAGACCACCTGTCGGTCATCTACCTCCAGTCCGGCGTCTATCATCGCGTCCATATAACCTGCAAAACGCGCCTGCCCCTGTCCGTCATCCAGTTTAAAGATGCCGCCGATCTTTTCATGCCCCATAGAGAGAAGATATTTAGTCATTTTCCACCCTGCCATATGGTCATTGATCGACACATGTGGAATCTTAAGCTGTGGATAATAGCTGTTAATAAAAATAATTGGAATCCGCTTCTTACGGATCTCCTGATAAAGGTGCAGGTTTGGATTGGGAATGCCGCTCTTGGTGGGCTCCACGATCAGCCCCGACACTTCATCCCGGCTGATAATGTCCTCCAGTATCGTTTTTTCCCGTCCGTGGTGATTGTTGGTAAAAGCAATCTGTACAGAATATCCGGCATCCAGCAGAACTTTTTCGATTCCCTGAATAGTCCTGGGGAAAATATAACCGTCCACATAAGTCGTCACCACAGATACCCTCATATGCCTTGTCAGATTCGCCAGACGATTATCGTTGATATAAGTGCCGCTCCCCTGTATCCTGCGCACCACTCCTTCATTTTCCAAAACGCCGATGGCATGTCTGACCGTCTGACGGCTCACACCGAACATTTCCTTCAAAGTGTTCTCCGAGTACATCTTCTGTCCCGGCATCAGCTTTTTCTCCTCTATCTGTTCATTGATCCACCTGACCATCTCCAGATATTTAGGGGTCTCTTTTTCCATATCGTACCTCTATCATAACCGCAAAGGACCACCCTTTGGGGCAGTCCTTGCTTTTACAAATTTATTCCTTCTCTTCCTCGTCTACTGCTTCTGCGCTTTCATCCTCTGCATCGTCCTCTATGTCCTGCGTTGCATCGATGTACTCCTTTCGGATCAACTTTCTGCCCGAAAAAAACAGGATCGCTCCGCCGGCTGCTATAAAAATAATAATCGCTATTGCAATCAAGATCCTGTCGTTTCCGGAGGTTTCCCCGAACCCCTGTATCAGACCATAGGCCAGATACAGAACATACAATGCTACCACGACACGCAAGGTAAGTCCTACCTGCGTGTCGCCGCTTCTTCTGTTATTATCGCCGTCTTGTTTTGCCATATCATTCCATTCCCGTTGTTTTCATCTCTACCCATTATCCGTGAAAACATGCCGTCTGTTCAGACAAATTGCTGACCGCACTGGAAACCTCTTCCAGCGCCCCCATGATGTTCTTCATATTATCTGCAAGCGCCGCTGTGTTGTCCACCACGCCGCCCACACCCTGGGCACTCTCTCTCACGTTATTGGCAATATTATCATTGGACTCTGCCACCTTGCGCATCATTGAGCCGATATTTTCCATCGAATCCCGCATCTCACCCATTATCCGATCCACCGTAATGGAATCATTCAGATACTGCTCACCGGTCCGCTCCAGAATCTCATAGTCCGGCATCACTCTCTCATTGATAAAGTTTACGAGTTCTCCAGCATTGTCTGCCAGCGTCATAACTGCCGCCACAACGCCCTCGGAAATCTGCTGAATGTTGTTAGCTGTCTGCTTGGAGTTGTCTGCCAGTACACGAATCTCATCCGCCACTACCGCAAAGCCCTTTCCGGCTTCACCTGCTCTTGCCGCCTCAATGGAAGCATTCAGCGCCAGAAGATTCGTCTTGGAAGCAATATCCAGAATATCGCTCGTCAAATTACCTATCTTTTCAATCTGATGGCTGTCCTCTATGGAAGCGTGTAAAGACACGTCAAATTCTTTTATCATAGCACCCGCGGTAGCCCGGCTGTCCTGTGCCAGCTTCTGAAGCTCCTCCGCACGACTCCTGATCTCCTCTGCGAACTTCGTGCCATCCACCGCCTTATCCACCATCTCACCCACGGATGCCTCCGCTTCTCTGGTGTTTTCATTGACATAGGCAGCCGTAGCGGATACCTCCTCCATGCTGGCCGCAAGTTCTTCCATCGTGACCGAGGTGTCATTGGCGCTCTGGTTTGTCTCCTCTACCACCTCATCTACGCTCAGCTGCTGCCTGTGAATCTCATCGCTGCAGGATATCACGCCGCCGATCATATCCTGTAGAATATCCAGGAACTCGTTAACACCCTTAGCCAATGTTGAAATCTCATCCTTCGTCTGAACAGGCACTCTCTCATTCAGGTTTCCTCTGTTATTATGTATATTCTCGATCATACCGTTAATGACCTGCGCGATTTTCTGAATCGGCATCACAATGATACGGTTCGCAATGATCAGAATCAAAACTGCCGTCACCAAAAGCAAAACAATGACTATCACCGTCAATGTATAGGAATTATTTACTTTTGTCTGCTGATCGGCTTTCGCATTTTCAAGATCCTGCTCTGAATACTCCAGCAATCTGCTCATCGCCTGATCCAGTACCCGATTTAAAGATCCCAGATTATTGGAGATCAGGTTACTGGCACGCTCTTTATCATTCGCCCTGCTCAATTCTATGATATTGTCCGCATACGCATCGAAGGACTCCAGCCTATTCTGCAGCGTTTCGAAGCTCTCCCGCACCTCCTCGGAAGTGATCATCTCCTCGTATGCCGCCATGGATTCCCACATCAGCGCACGACGCTCCAGAACATCATCCGCACGCCTGTCCATCGTCCTGACCAGTTTGGCGTCCACATGCGCATACAAATTCATATACATATCCAGATAATCTTCATATATACTGTGAATCAGATTGATCTTTTCCACTTCATTATTCATGACATCCTGACTGCTCTCAGTGATCGTCGTCATACTGTTGGCCATAAAACCCAGCGATATGATCGAAATCAGGGCAAGCACAATGATTGCCGATGCAAATTTAAAGCCGATCTTTTTCATTAAAAACTCCTCTCTCGTCTGTGAGTCAGCCGTCTGTTCTCTCTGTTTATATCATGTAATGTTATTGACTATAGTGTACCACATTTTGCAACACAAGAACAGCCCTTTCCATCAAAACACCATATCGTTTTCACTAAAAAGAGAGCAAAATCACTAGGTGCTAAATCCCGCTGACCACTATGTCCTCGGCTGTAATGGTGGTCGCGTCGAAACCGTCCTCATCCATGACGATAACCTTCTCTGCTACAGTGCCGCCAGACTCCATAATTTTGATAACCTGATCAATATAGAAGGCCTGAAAAGGGTTATGCTGTCCATCATAATTCCAGTTCTGAGCAAGCAGTTCCTCAAGGGCCCACTTATTGCATTCGAAGCTCACAATAATGACATTTCCACCCACCCCATGGGAAATACCCGCATTGTCAAGCGCTGCCACGGCACCCTTGGCCATATCATCATTTTCTGCATAGATTACATTGAAGGCCTCTTTGGAATCAATCACGGACTGCACAATCTGCTGTGCATTATCTTCATTCCAATTAGCTGTTTTCTGTGTAACAAAAGTCCACTCAGCATCTGCCGCTACCTTTGCGTTAAGAGCGTCCGTACGACCTTTTTGTGCAGCAGAACCCATCACACCCTGAAGATGAATAATATTGTATGAATCAAGGTCCTGCTTCTCAAGCCATGCAACAGCGGCCTCCCCCTCTTTGTTCATATCGGACACGATCGAAGTCTCATAAAGGCTCTCGTCCGTGTTAATGGTACGGTCGAACAGAATCACGCGAACTCCTGCATCCTGTGCATTCATCAGCACAGAATCCCAGCCTGTTGAATCAACTGCGGACAGAAGCAGATAGTCAACGCCATCCTGAATAAACTTCTGAGCCGCTGTGATCTGCTCATCGTTGTTCATGCCGTAAACGAAGGATGTTGAATAGCCGTTCTCCTCCGTGAAAGTATCTTTCAAATCCTTGTCGATAGCGCTACGATAAGCGGACTCATCAGGATTGTTGTTAACGATACCGACCGTAATCAGATTGTCAAATGTTTTAGGAACCTCAACTTCGATCCTTTCTTCCTCTATCACAGGAATTTCCTCTTCTTTATCCTCTTCTGCAGAAGTTAATGTCTCAACCGCGGCAGTTGCTTCATCTTCACCACAGCCTATCAGAGTAATTATTATTATAGCACCTATCAGTAAAACCAGCTTTCCTCTCTTCATTTTCAGCTTCCTCCCTCTCAGTTTCATATCATATCTCCATGACCACAAACCACTCTACCAAAATCTTCACCTCTGTTCAATACTCACCACAACCCTTTTGATCATTTTATCAAATCTTTTACGAAATGCAGTAACGAAAAGTATCTGTGAGCAGAAAAGGCAGGACTGATGTCCTGCCTCTTTCTTAACTCTTTTTATTTTCTATCTATTAATTCAGCGCTTACACTTACGCTTTCTTGCTCTCCTTGACTCTCGACAAAATCGCCTGAAGTACAATAAAGAAGCATAATAGAATCGCTGTTACAATGTTGGCCCATGAGCTAACCAACTTACCATGGGACTTAACCAGTGTAGAAATCGTACCGTTGATCAACACACCAACCAGAGAACCGCCCACATTACCAACACCGCCGGTCAGAAGAGTACCACCGATAACTGCTGAAGATATCGCATCCATTTCCAATCCGGAAGCCTGTGTAGTCGTACCACACATAGTATTCAAGCAATAACAGATACCGCCGATGGATGCAAGAAAACTCGCAAGCACATAAGTCTTCATTTTCGTCTTGCGCACATCCAACCCCATCAGAGTTGCGGATTGGCTGTTACCACCCACTGCATAGATACTTCTGCCAAACTTCGTATACTTCAGCATTAAGAAAATCAGCAATACCACAAGCAATGCAATCACTACTGTTATTCTCACATAAGGGATCTGCAGCACACCCTTCTTATTTGCATAAGCGCCTATATTGAAAGGAATATTCAACTTCGTGTTGGAGAGTTTCACAAACAATTCATCGGACACGATGCTGACCTGATCTGTACAGATCACTGCCGTCATACCTCTGGCGAAGAACATACCTGCCATAGTCACGATAAAAGGCTGTATCTCCAGATAAGCGATACAATATCCCTGCACCACACCGAACACAATACCGATCAGCAACACCAGCAGCATCAGCACCGGGCTCTTCATGCCCCACTCTTCCATACCTACTGCCAAAAACATACAGTCCATAGCCACCACAGAGCCTACGGAAATATCAATACCACCTGTCAGCATAACGCAGGTCATGCCCGCCGTAATACAGATCAGACCTGCATTGTTAATCAAAATATTTAAAAACGTTTGTAAATGCGTAAATCCTTTGTCCGCATATACGATACAGCCCGCACCATACATAACTACAAACAAGGCGACGGTAATAAGCAATAAGATATTGTTACCACTAATTTTCAATTTCTTCATTTCTTACGCCTCCTTTGCAGCCGTTTTTTTAGCCGACAGTTTCTTGAAGTACTCTTTTACAGGTTCCGCCTGAATCACGACAATCAGAATAACGACGATCGCTTTAAACACCGGTGCCTGTGCAGAGGATACGCCCAATGCATACAAGGTTGTTGTAATCGCCTGAATCGTGTATGCGCCAATGATGGAACCCGCAAGATTAAACTTACCGCCGCCTAAGCTATTGCCGCCCAGGGCTACGGCCAAAATTGCATCCAGTTCCATATTCAGTCCAATGTTGTTAGTATCCGCAGAGTAGATGCGGGAGGTTGCGGTAATCCCCGCAATACCGGCGCACAGACCGCAGATCGCATAGCACATCAGAATAATCTTCGCCGAATTAAATCCTGCAATTCTCGCCGCCTTCTTATTGATACCCACACTCTGTACAAAAGTGCCCAGCGCCGTAAATTTCAATATCAACGACATGATCAGGATACAGACTGCTGCAATCAGAATCGGCGTAGGCAAAAATCCTACATAAGAACCGAAGACCTGGAAGGACGGCACACGCACATACACAATCGCACTGTTACAGAGAAGCAGCCCGATCGCCCGTCCCGCCGACCACAAAATCAGTGTAGCCACCATAGGCTGAATGTTCAGATAAGCCACCAGAAAACCGTTAAACAGACCACAGACAACTGCAACCAAGATACCTGCACCGATACCGACCCAGAGAGGACGGGCATACTCAGAAACATTGGTCACGCCGTATCCCGCAAGCAGCATACAGCACATACCGCCCGACAGACTCATAACGGATCCGACAGAAATATCTGTTCCTGCAGAAGCCGACACCACAAGGGTCATACCGATGGCCAGAATAGCCACTTCACTTCCTCGATTTAAAATATCGATCAAACGTCCGTATAAAATCGTATTGCCCGAAGAAGTAAGCTGCGTGCTGATCGTAAAGAAATTAAACGGAGCATTCCCGTTTGCCACATCATAAATAACATTAATCAACATCACAAGCAGCATACTGAATATCGGCAGGAACAACTGCATTTTCGTTATTTTCTTTATATTATTCATGTGACGCACCTCCTGCAATAGCGTGCATTACGCCTTCCTGTGTCATCTCTTCGCCGCTGATCTCGCCAACCTTAGCGCCGTCACGAAGGACAGCCATACGGTTACAGGTACGAAGCATCTCCTCGATCTCGGAGGAGATAAAGATCAGGCTCTTCCCCTCCTGTGCAAGCTTGATGACAAGCTTCTGAATCTCTGTTTTGGTGCCGATATCAATACCGCGCGTGGGCTCATCCAGAATCAGGAAATCCGGATTCGTGGCAAGCCATCTCGCCAGAATAGCCTTCTGCTGATTACCACCTGAAAGTCTCTTAATCAATGTCTCTTTGCTTGCTGTCTTAATCTGAAGCATATCTATGTACTGGTCAGCGATTTCTATCTGTTTCTGCATCGGGATTTTCTTAAAAATTCCTGCCTTCGCCTGCATGGCGAGAATGATATTCTCACGCACCGACAGGTCGCCGATGATACCTTCTTCTTTTCTATCATCAGGCAAAAGCCCCATGCCCAGATTCATAGCATCAATCGGGCTCTTAATCTTTTCTTCCTTACCATTCACCTTCAAAGTACCTGTCTGGTTCCTGTCCGCACCATAAATCACACGCGCCAGCTCGCTTCGGCCGCTTCCCAAAAGTCCTGTGAGGCCTACCACTTCACCCTTATGAATTTCCAAATCAAAAGGTTTAATGGTGCCCGCATGACTCAGACCCTTCGCGTCAATTTCCAGAGGCGCATTTTTAAAGTCCATGGTGCCTTCCGGCTTAATGGAAGCCAGATCGTCAAAATCCTTACCCATCATCGCCGCCACCAATTTAACTCTTGGCAGCTCTTCCACCGTGTACTCACCTACCAGTGTACCATTACGAAGTACCGTGATACCATCGCACACCGCATACACCTGCTCTAAAAAATGGGTTACGAACACAATACCAACGCCCTGATCCCGCAGTCTTTTCATCATACCAAAGAGCTTCTCTACCTCACTGTCATCCAATGAGGACGTGGGCTCATCAAGAATCAGCACCTTACAATCCATATCTACAGCACGGGCAATCGCAATCATTTGCTGCAACGCCAGTGAATATTCTTCCAAATTTTTTGTCACTTCTATATCTAAATCCAAATCCTTCATAAGCTGCGCCGCCATCTGGTTCATCTTGCGGCGGTTGACCGTCCCGATCTTCGTAAGCGGCTCGCGTCCTATGTAAAGATTCTCCGCCACCGAAAGGTTCGGGCACAGGTTAACTTCCTGATACACTGTAGAGATTCCCTTTTTCTGGGCATCCATTGTATCTTTATTGACAATCGATCCCTCAATACCGTCTACATGAATCTCACCTGCTTCAAATTTGTTGACCCCCGTCAGACACTTGATCAGGGTAGACTTTCCCGCACCGTTCTCACCCATCAGTGCGCGAATCTCACCTTTCTTCAAGGTAAAATCTACATTGTCCAGCGCTTTAACCCCCGGGAATGTCATACAGATGCCTCGCATTGTTAAAGCAATATTGCTATCCATACCATACCTCCTCCTGCCACACATTTCGCCGTATAAACATCAATTTTCCGACAATATCCTCTGCATTTTATTATTATACACCAATTTCAGAAAAAGAAAAAGGAGAGAAACAAAATTTCTCTCCTCTATTCTTTTCTATTCATTTGCTTCGCAGTTAACTCTTAGTATGCGCGTCCATCAAGAACTTCCTGAGTCATAGTTACTGCGTACTGAGAAGTGATACCAGGCGCTACGAAAGCTTCATCCGTAACGATCGTCTGAGCATCGATTGCATCACCTGCCTGCAGCTTCTGGATAACGTCTGCTGCGAAACCAGCCTGCAGAGGGTTACACTCTACATTACAATTGATCTTGCCATCCAGTGTATACTGCAGACCATCATGTGTAGCATCGAAAGAGATGATGATCACATCGCCGTCAACGCCATATGTGATACCTGCCGCATCCATAGCGTCCATTGCGCCATATGCTTCGTTATCGTTCTGGCAGACTACTACGTTGAAATCGCTGTAAGATTTGATGAAGGACTCCATAACTTCCTGTCCGCCTGCCTGTGTGAAGTCACCGGACTGAGAATCAAGAACTTCCCACTCACTGTGCTGTCCTACGATATTGTTAAAGCCCTCTGTACGTCCGAGTGTTGCAGATGCACCAACTGTACCCTCGATCACAAGAATCTTAGCGTCGCCGCCGTCCAAGTACTCTGCTAACCAGTTGCCTGCGGTCTCACCCTCTGCAACCATATCACAACCGATCTGTGTCTCATATAAAGAAGCATCCGCGTCTACAGAACGGTCAACGATCAGCACCGGAATACCTGCATCCTGTGCCTCCTGAAGAACGGTGTCCCAACCAGCTGTCTCGATCGGAGCGATACAGATGTAATCCACCTCCTGCTGAATAAAGCCACGAACTGCCTCTAACTGTACTGCATTGTCATTGTCTGCGTCCACGAAGGATAACTCATATCCGTTTGCTGCGGAGAAGGTATCCTGATAGTTCTGCGTGTTAGCTGCACGCCAGTCGGACTCGTGTCCTACCTGTGCAAAGCCAACGCTGATCGTATCGCCGCTTGCTGCCGGAGCCTCTGCCTCCTCTGCTGCAGGAGCTTCCTCATCTGCTGCGGGTGCTTCCTCTGCCGCAGGAGCCTCCTCTGCTGCTGCAGGTGCTGCTGCCGGAGTTGCTTCACTTCCGCCGCAACCTGCCAGAGTAGCCATTACCATGGCACCTGTCATTAACACTGCTAATTTTCTCTTCATACTTAATTTCCTCCCTTTCCTTTCGCCTTCTGGCGAAGAATCGAAATTATGTGTTCGAGAACGCGTATCATGTTTTCGCGTCTCTGAGAACACTTTAGCAAAATTAACAAAGCTCTTCAACACCCAAAATCTGACTTTTGTTCATTTTGGATGGGTTTAACAATACAAATTTATGATATAATAATAATAAATAATACAAATTTGATTTTTTAGGGTATTTTTTTCTGATTAAGGTTTTCTTTTGTGGATTTTTACAAGGATCTTCGGGAAAAACCAGCAATTCTTTTTATGGCAAATATTATAG
>CAMWMO010000008.1 GCA_947175305.1 uncultured Lachnospiraceae bacterium | reverse complement strand
CTCCAGTCCGGATCCTCATTAGGGGCAGCCACGTTCTTCGTCTCAATACACTCGAAGTAATGCACCGGATTGATGTCGCCGGTCTTCCATGTGCCCTTGTCATAATTTACCTGGAAAGTCTTTCCTCCCTCAAAGGCTTTCTCATTGAAATTCTCATTATAGAAGTCCTCGGAGAACACCAGCTCGCCAGTGATAGGGATATAAGCAATTCCGGTAAAGGTACCGTCAGCGATCGCCTTGTAAGCCTCCTCCTGATTGCCAAACTCCTTGATTATCGGATCACCATTCGCATCAGTCGGTGTCGTGTCCACAACAGGATTGCCATCCGCATCCAAAACCGGTTCCATAACAGGATTGCCGTCCGCATCCACAACCGGAAGGCCTGTCACATCATCCAGCTTCTGCTGCATCTGCGCCTTCGCAACCACGTTCGTGCCATCAGGCATTGTAATATTCAGTTCTCCCCCCTCTTTCAGAGAGTCCAGATTATTATAGGAGAGGCGGAAACGATACATGGTCGTATTGTCCACAAACTGTTCATAAGACTTTTCATCGGTGATACCTCCCGGCCCCGTCGGCGGAACGGGCGGATTAGCCTCTAGACCATCCTTTACCATGCTATAATCCGTATAGCTGATCCGGCTGATATCCTGAAAGCCAAAATCTTCATCGATATTGAAGGATACCGGATGCTCCTCCATCTCCTTCATATCCTCCTTGGTGAAAGTGACCGGCAGATCCGTCCGATAACCGGAGAATACATACCTTTGCGCATAATCCACATTAGCGCAGGAATAAAACTCTGCCGTCAACTGCTTTATGTCAGTGATAATGATCGACAGATCATCGGAAGTCTGATATTTATCTGGAGAAGTGGTCGCCTGCCTATAGAGGTCATTTAACACCTGATACACAGTGTCCATAGCATCCGCCGTCAGTGACAGCCACGATTCCGCATCCTTCGCATTCTTTTCATTATACTGGGTAACCGCCGTCACATTGCTTCTGAGGCGAAGCGCTCTGATCGCTACCACCGGATCATCGGAGGGACGCACGATCTTACTCTGGTTGGTCATCTGGTTGGTCAGCTTATCCTGCAAGATCTTATTCTGGTTGATGTTGTAGGCTGCGTTGTTCCGCATGATCTTATTTGTCATTCTCATAGTCAGTATCCCTCTTTCTATCTTTCTACGCTATCCACTTAGACACCTGTCTGCAAAATCAATCTGTCATACACCTCTGTCAGTACCTGAATCATCTTGGATGCCAGCGTGTAGGAGTTCTCGTATTTCACCAGGTTCATGGCCTCTTCATCCTCATCCACACCGGAAATAGAGGTTCTCTGGTTGTCAATATTGGTCTCCAGACTGAAGTATGTGTTATAAAAAGTCTCCGCATTGCTGGTATTCAACGTCGCATCTGAGAGCACACACTCCAGGAATCCGCCCGCATCTCTTCCGCGGAAGCTGAACTGGTTGACATCGCTCAGCATGGAGATCACCGCCCATACCTGATCGCACTGCTCCTGGCCTTCGATCTCATCAACCCCGTCGCCCGGTACACCAATTCCGTTATTCTGATCGATATCTTTTCTGGTGCCAAGAAGTCTCGGATCCTTGACCACCGCATCCAGAAGCGTTATATTGCCCGCTGTCAGATAGTAGTATCCGGTATTTTCATTATTCGATGTGGAAGCATCCAGCTCCTGCTGTGTATACTGTCCGGTTTGTCTCACATAATCCGCGGTAAAAAGGATATCCGCTTTCTGCGGCGGATCCTCCGCTGTGAGACCCTCCTTGAAAATATCATTTACCTTCTTGGCAAATTCGCGCACCCACTCATTCATCTGGCTCACATAATAGGGGATACCCTGATAGTTAAGCTCTCCGCCGATGGAAACGCTCTTCCATGTCTTCGCTGCGGTCAAGGGCAGATCGCTCGCCTTATTGTCAATGACAAAAGTGTATTCGCCGTTACCGTTATAAGACCAGTCCGTGTAATAGAAGAGCTGATCCCCGATATTGATCACACCCCCGGTATCGGAAAGGTTACACTTGGAAATGCTCTGTAAATAGGATTCTGTTGTCTTTACGGTCACTGTGGAGAAGCTTTTATGATATACCACATTGGTAGCCGTTCCGTTAAAATACTCGCCGTTATTACCGTCACGCATCTCGATCAAGCCACGCAGTTCTCCGCCCATAGAAGGATTGTAAAGATTGAAGCTCAGTCCGTTGCTCCACACGAGATCATAGAGGCCGTCCACATCCGACTGGTTCACCTTTTCTTCTTTCGTACGAGCCACACAGGACAACGTCCTGTAATCGTCCATATCCACCAGCGTCTGTCCACCGGCGATCTTCACGATATATCTGCGAGCCGCCGACTCATTCCCCTCCTGATCCAGAATAGGCAGTTCCTCCGTCCGCACATCTACGACCGCAGAAAGCTCGTCAATCAGGCTGTCTCTCTTATCCCGCAGCTCATTGGCTCTGCTTCCCGTCATTTCTATGATGTTGATCTGTTTATTAACCGTCGCCAGATCCTGTGCAATGGAATTGATCTGATCCGCACGAATCTTGATCTCGTCGTTTATATCCGACTGCAGATCTCTGAGATCTCCATACATATTATTGAAATAATCAGTCAACGCCTTGGCCGCGCCTAAAAACTGTGCTTTATTATCGGTGCTGCTGGCATTCTTCGTGATCTCTTGTAAAGTCGCACCAAGCTGGTCAAAGAGCGACTTAAAACCGGTCGTTTTGTCATCCTTCAAGTACTCCTGTATCATATTGCAGTAGTACAGCTTGGCGTCATACTCTCCCAGCTTCGTCTCATTCGCCCAGTATTTATAGTCATAGAACTGATCTCTCACCCGCTCAATGGACAGAGTCTCCACACCCGCGCCCGCACAGCCATAGGTGGCAAACACACGCAGCGCATTAGCCGCTTCCGTATTTACCTCCTGTCTGCTGTAACCGGCAGTATTGACATTACTGATGTTATTGCCCGTGGTGTTCAGAGCCGCATTCGCTGCCCGAAGTCCCGATGATGCGATTGTCAGTCCAAAAAAAGTTGATGCCATAAGTTCTCCCTCTTTTTATCTTAAATATAAAAGATTCAAAAGTTCCATCGATCAGCGTCCCAATGTGCTTAGGAGATGCTCCAGCATCTCGTTGATCACATTGATATATCGACTGGATGCGTTGTAAGCGTTCTGGTACATGATCATGTTGGTCATCTCCTCATCGGAGGACACGCCCACGATCTGTTCTCTTGCATACGATAATGCGTCCGTCGCCATTGTCTGATTCTCCTGAATCGCCCGGTTTACCGATCCCGTATTGGCTACCTGCGCTACCAGATTCTTATAGTAGCCTATGAAGCTGACCGGCGTTGTCACATTGGGATTTAAGGTATATATCTCCTCCGAAAAAGCCTTTTTCAGCGCTTCCATAGTCACATGATCCTCAGAGTGCTCACTCAGTCTGAAGGATAATAAGGAAGGATTCTGACGCAGCTCAGTGTTGATCAGAATATTACTTACCGTCCAGCCCGTCTCCGGCTTCCCCTCCTGCTCATTCACCATGAGCTTGAATAGCTGATAAGGCTTCCCATCCGTATCTCTCATATAGGTGGAGTCCGGATTTAACTCCGTTGCCCTTTCAGCCGCTTCTGCCAGAATATCGTTTATCTTCGTGGTAATGTTATGCACCAGCTGGTCGAACTCAGCCTGTATATTCATAATAAGGGACTGTGAAATGTGTATGTCATACCAGCCCTCCTGATACTCACCATCCGTATTGATATCATTGATCTCACTGTAGGTAGCCCTGTGATCCCCCCTCGCAAGTAAGGTACTCTTCAGAGCACCGATATCTGTATTGTACTCGGAGGATATCGGCCGGGTCAGATCAAAGACCTTTGCACTCTCTATATTTTTCTCGGAAACGATCGGGTTGCCATCCGCATCGAATTTATCAAAGTTGGCAAGCATCTTCCAGTAGGGCGTATAAAAACCGGTCGAAGGATCCGTGTAGAGGCACATCTCATTGACCAGACCGCCCTTCACCAGATCCACTCCCTCGAACTGAACGCTCACATAGCCGTCCACACCTTCCGAATAGGAGATAGCGCCGATCTTAGCCAGCTCATCCAGAAGATAATTTCTGCGGTCACGCAGGTCATTGGCGTGTTCCGGGCCAGCCTCTACTCTCATGATCGCCCGGTTCAGAGACTCGATCTCCTGCGCGTATGCGTTAATGTTATTCACATAGGTGCTTACCGTCCTATTCATATTGTCCTGATAATCGCAAAGACTGTCATACACCGCTCTGGCCTTCGTGATAAATTCATAGGCTTTCGTCACAAACAGATCCTGATTGACCGAGGAAGTCGGATCCTTCGCCAACTCCTGCACCGCACCCCAGAGTCCATCCTTCGCGTCCGCACCATTGTGGTCGCCTACAAGCGCCACAGAAAACTCGTGTCCCTCGTTGGACTCTCCCAGAATATACTCTATCTCCTCTAACGCCGCGGAAGAAACATCATAATAAGCAGACCGCCCTGATTCGCGCCGGTAATTTTTGTCCAATATCCAATCTCTTTCCTGTCTTGTTCGGGTATAATTGACACCAAGACCTGTCTGAAGCCAGTTTTTGTCAGCATATTTGGCCAGCGTAATGTAAGTCCGCGTTCCCTGCGCCACCTGCTGTCTGGTATATCCTTGGGTGTCTAAGTTAGACATGTTATGCGCTGTGGTATTGAGCGCATTATTTGATGTTTGTAATCCTGATACGCCTATATAAAGGCTTGACATTAATGACATATTCTACCGTCCTCAACAATTACTGTTTGGCATCAAAAGCCTTGTGAGTCGTCCCGATCACATCACCGGTATTGCAGGCGCCCCTGTTATAATTTGCCGTTTCCGGCGCCTTATTCATGGACTGCATGATCTGCATGTTGAACTGTACCATCTCCAGCGCATTCTCGATCAACTCTCTGTTCTGCTCGTTGATCCGCTTTACCGCCTGGACATTTCTTTTCAGTTCATCAAATACCGATGCCAGTTTTGTCTGTTCCTGTGGTCTGGCCTCCAGCATTTTGATCAAATCTACAATTTTCAGCTTCGTAACATCCTTGTTAAGTACGTTCGCAATATCATCAACAGCTTCATTTCTCTGACGATCCAGATGATTGATCCTGCTTACTATGATTTGCTCTTCATCCGTGATTTCCGCTAAAGCCTTAATGTTGTCAGACACAATGGCGGGTGTTTTTTTCATGGACAGATCTAACAGATTCTTGTACTCCAGATTTTCCTTTTCCAAAACCTCAATCAAGGTCTCCATTAAACTTGCCACGTCAAAACCCACCTTCTTTGGCTAATTCGTAAAATGAATTTACCAAGTGTCTTATCACAAACTCTTAATCTCCTCATACTGCTTCATCAGCTTTTCTGCAAAGCTCTCACCGCTCACCTGATAGGAACCGTTCGCGATGCCCGCCTTGATGGGCGCAGTCAACTCACTCCTGATATCATCGGCAGCTGCAACCGCATTTTTCGCAGTCTGAATATCCTTACCAATACTGGAGATCTGAATTTTATCAGAAGTCGCATTTTTCGCAGTATTCTGTGTCTTAGCGCTCTTCTTCGCGCCGTAGACCTGCTGTACCTGAGTATAAGCTTCTATACGCATATGTGACTCCTCCTTCCTCTATCTCACTCAATATCCTACACTATAGGTATCGGATGTTTTTGTCCAGACTTTAGAGGTAAGCACGAAAATATTCCTTCACTTGAAACAGATCCTGCAATACGACAATACTTTTCTCCTTCATCTCCTCGTCTGCCTGTAAGATATCCGGCACCATGATCGGCATCATGCCGGCGCTGTAGGCAGAACGGATACCATTATAGGAATCCTCGATCGCATATGCGCACTCCGGCAAAATACCCATTTTCTCACAGGTCAACAAATAAATATCCGGTTCCGGCTTGCTCCTTTTCAGCTGATCGCCACCCATAACGACCTGGAAATAATCATATAATCCTGCCTGACGCAATTCCTCCTCCACAACAGCCAATCTGGTTGACGAGGCAAGTCCGATAGGGATCCTCTCCGCCTGCAGATATTGTAAAAGCTCTTCGACGCCCTTCTTAACCGGCAGCCCCTTCATTTGGACATATTCTCTGAGCAGTCCGGAAACTTCTTCCCTATATTCGTCATACGGGAAAGATTCTCCATAATAGGCGCATACAATCTCTTTGGTTCTCACCTTGTTCGTCCCGATACAGTCAATGCAGACCTCCCTGATATTTGTAAAATGATACTTTTCCGCCACTTTTTCCCAACAGTCCAGACACAGCCGCTCGCTGTCAAAAATAACGCCATCCATATCAAAAATAACTGCTCTCTTTTTTATCGTCACGGTATTTTCTCTCCTTTAGTATGGGGTGATAATTCCTTTCCATGTGGCGGATTGGAATAAAAATGGCTCAACCCCGCATAAATACTGGATTGAACCACTTTTGAGCAAATGCCGGCGACCGGAATCGAACCGGTACGAGGGGTTAGCCTCGCAGGATTTTAAGTTGCATGATAACAATCCAGCCATTCTTTACAGCCCCAGAATCTCACACTTTGTCCACACTGTTTGCTCTGTTACTTCCAGACAACCTCTCCCGTTGATGTCATATTGATGTCAAATCATCCCTCGCTGCATCTTATATACCAAGCTCTATATGCCCGACACTAACCCGATGGAAAATGGAAATGCCCAGCAAAATCATTATAAACCGTTCAAATATCTGTTGACAAGAATTTTTCATGCCTTATCCTCATTATCTTGCTCTAAAATACTAATGACTACAGTAAGAATACCAATTACCACCGCTTTCACAATTTGTCCCATTTCAAAATTCCTCCATAAATACGCGATCAGCGTCGAAATCCGCTTACGCCGCTTTTACAAGCTGATATGCCCTGTCAATCATAGGATTGCCGTCCATTGTACGAGCAAAGAGGTTTTCTTTATAATTTGCCGTTCTCCTCAACGGTCTGGAATGGGTGGCAAAGTCTGATACTGCATTGATGAAACGGTACGCATTGCTTCCTATGCCTTTTAAATCAGGCGCAGCATAATAACGGCGCAGCATGTCCTCTCGCAGTCTAAGAGTATTCTTCTCCTGAACCGCCGTTGCGTCCTTATCCATCGGCAATAGCTGTTCAACATACTCCTTTACCTGATCATCGGTGACTTTTTGCCCACGCAGACGCCCAAACTCTTCTCCAAGGCTTTCCATATACTCTTCTGCCATAAACAATGTGTCCTTTGCCTCCTGCATCTTGTCCTTAATATTGCCTGTATGAATCATAGACCATGACCGTCTTGCCGTGTTCAGTGCAAGATTCAGCGTGTTATTACAGACAACTCTGATCGGTGTCAAAGCCACCCTCACTGCACCGCTACCATCGTGAGAGTTGCTGAATACCAGATAAGGCGCGATACGTTCACCTGCCATGATATACTCTCTCGGAAGCCTCGCAAGAAGCCATACCCGCTTCCCTTCCTGCAAGGAGCCAGCCGTCTCATAGCATACTCCGCTTCCAAGCAGGGCATCGGTAAATGCAAAAGCCTCCCCGTTCTGAATGATCTTATAGCGATCACTCACCACACCAAGCACCTTTCTGTCACTATCGCGGACATTTACCTTGTAACCGGCAATAATATCCCCCGCATCCGTAAAGATACTCTCCTGAGCCACCTTCCAGTCCAGCCCCGCCAGTCGCAGAGCATCCTCGGATGTCGGTGCATCCTCCACCCTTATCCCCAGACCATGCCAAGGCTCCTCCCTTGTGTAAAACATTGATTCTACGTTTGCTGCCATACTTTCTTCCTCCATTTTTCTAAAAATTTGCAAAAATATAGACCAACGGGTTAGCTCCGTTGGTCTGTGTATCATGGTAATAATATATATTTGAGATGTTGAAGTTTCCGATAGCTAAATGAATCCTTCTAGATGTTATCATGTAAAATCATATTCACTTCCCTGAATCTGTGCAAAAAACTCCTGCTCTATAAACTCTTGTTTCACTTTTCTGATAAACTTCGCATCAGTGGCAATCCTATAGACCGTGACAAGTAAACCACCGATGTCTAAACTCCTTAAAGCATCTTCATTTCCAAGTGAGACATTTGCCCCTACATAGATCAAATTGCTTGCGCTTGCGATAAAATTGGAATAACTCAATATTTTTCTAGTTCTTACCTCATAGATTTTCCTGCTGTATTCTACGCTCTCATCATAGAACAGTCCATGTAGCATAGAGATTATCGCGTTGATAAAGATAGAATAGGTTGCCTGCTTTCCCACCGTGACGATGTTCGCCATATCCAACCCATTCGATGCCAGATCTGCCGCCAACCCAGCATCTATTACTGATATAAAAGGCAAGGGAAGACTATTCTTTGTTCTTATATCCGAAATTAGGTGTATTATTTCCTTAATAAGTGAGTCTCCGACTTTTGTTTTACCATAAATCACTTCATGGAGCAATTTGTCTTTTGTTTTTGAAAGCACAAGCCCTGTATTTGCTTTATTCTTAAAATAATCCATCCCCATATCATTCGTGTAAATATGATAAGATTGTAAATCTTTATTTGTCAACGTAGATGTTGCAATGTTGGCAGTTCCAAAAACCAATCCCAGAATCGGATCATGACCGATTGCAGTTACACGATGCCCCATATATTTTCCACCACTCAGTGCTCCATTGGCGCCGATATTGGCATCAAAAGGGACAGGGCACGGTGGTCTGTCCTCAGATCCACATATCTCCTCCAGAGACGGATTATAATACCTGTGCGTACGATCCGATTTTTCTTTAATGTGTCCTTTTGTGTTATTTGCCGCTGTCTTGTCATCTAATCTTTCAGGAAATTTCGTACGTGTATACTGCCGTACTACCTGTAATGCCACCGCAAGAAACAAGAAAGAGATATCAAGTTTATTTAATCCGGTACACTTTTCAAATTTCTCATCAATCTCTGTCAAAATCCGCTCTGCGTTAGCTGCTACTTCTGCTACGCGGGCTGACTCATCTGCAATCATCTGCATGTGCCCTGTTATGGTTTCTGCATCTTTCAGCGTGTCCTCTATATCATTTAGCAGTTCCTGTCTTTCCTTTGAAGAAACCGCTGACCGCTCCCGCATTTCAATACTTCGTTTTAAAAAATCCTCGTACCCCATAATCTCACATAGTCTCCAACTTTATCGTAATGGCAAAATCAGGTTCCTAGCGTCACTTATGTATTCTGACGCCAAAGCGGTCGTACTACTATCTTCTCCGTTAAGTTCTTCCTCCAATTTTTTAATATATTCAAGCATCTCTTCCTCAATTCGATTCCTTTCCCGTAGCTCTTCCTGTGTCAAGGTCTCTTTCTCTTTGTACTTAGATAATTGCTCTTTCAATTCATCAATTTTATCAGTAACATCCTTAATCTTCCCCTTAAAAGTCTGCTCCTGCTTCTGATACTTATTCTCATACACTTTCGAAGCATCAACATACCCTTCCCTTTTCCCCTGATCGTATGCCTTCTCCTGCTTCTTTTCCTGCGCTGCTCCTGCCGCAACCCCAACCGCTCCTGCCGCAGCCGCAGTAGCCGCAACGGTTCCTGTTGATGCTGCCATCATCCCAAGTCCAGCCGACAGCCCAACGCTAGTCGCTCCAATGGCACTAGATGCCACAGCAAAACCCGCTGCTGGAAGCACCACCGGCGCAGCTACAACTGCTCCTACTGCACACACACCACCTAAAACCCATTTCCCGAATCCCATATTTATAATCTCCTTCTCTTAATCAAGTCCTTACAAAACTTCACCACGTTTACTCCATTTCTTCATGCTTTAGTTTATCTTCTTTTTCACCGCCATCCCTCTTGACAGGATAGAAGCTCTATCGTCCTCTGATCCTTCTTCCCTGCAAAAAACTTATCAAGCACTCTTTGAAATACATTCTCTTCCGGTGCAGCTTCTGCAAATAAAGTCATAGAAGATCTGAGCTTCAGGTTGTCGGGATATCCCATCACATCATTCGCATCCGAAGACTGCAAGCTTAAGAGCGCATTGCTTATCTCTATCAATCGGGACTTAAGAATTGTATTCGCCATATACTCCTTCGCTTCAGCTAAACCATCAATGCCATAAAATTCCGAGGTCGAACTGAACCCCAACCCCTTTACTTGCGGAAAAATATACCATATCCAATGACTCCGCTTATGTCCTGACCGTATTTCTGACAAAGCCACCCCATAGTAACGTTCCTGTGCCTTCAAAAATCTGTCCAAATCATACATATCCTATCCCCCTTTCTATAACTTCATATATTTTGCGCCAATCTCAAAATCACTCCTGCAACAGCCCATTTTCAGAATCTTATACTTATATCCTCCCTTTCTTAATGCAACTCCAACAATGCTTCACCACGCTTATTCCATTCCATACCCTCACTAACCCACTGCTCAACTTTTTCCAATGCTTCCACAGATATACTCATTTCCTGACACATATCCCGAAGTTCTTCCCGCTCCATATCCGAATAGTTGTTATCTACCCAGCATAACTGAACGGCCTGTATCAAAAAGAACATCTTCTCCCGATCAGTTTCAAAATTGACTGTAATCTCATTGGTTTCATCTTTCAACTTCTCTAAGCTTTCAACTTCCGATTCTCCTAAATCCAAAACGACAGCCACCTGACGATAGAAAACAAACTCGTTCTCATCCACAATTCCATCTGTCTGAGCCAGCCTGATCAATCCTCTCAGGAAGTTAACCCTTGCTTCTCTTGTCTGTAACACCTCTTTGATTTCCATACTCGTCCTCCTTTTTCTCTACTACTTTTTAACTATTTTTTAGTTTGATATTGCATTTCGGATCGCATGTTCCTGTAAATGTTGCCCCGCCAGACGCCTTGATTCAGTATCACTTTGCGAATTTTCCCACAGTTCCAAGTTCAGACGAATATTCGCATTCTTCCTGTA
>CAMWMO010000007.1 GCA_947175305.1 uncultured Lachnospiraceae bacterium | reverse complement strand
ATATAGAATGGAGTGATTGGACTGAATATTACAAAAAACCAACATTATGTTTCGCAAGGTGTGTTAAAGCATTTCAGTGATGAGCAAAATAAAATATTCGAATTATTTATTGAGAAAACAATAGTATCTAAAAAACGTATTGATAATACGATGTCACAAAAATTTGTATACGAACATCCAAGAATTAAAACAAATACTATTGAAAATATATTTGCAAAATTTGAATCAAAAGCATTTCCGTTAATTGATGGGCTGATTTGTGAAATAGAAAATAGTTATGAAAACAAACAAAGCATAATTGGACATATGAAAACAATTAAAAGTATTATTCCCTATGTACTTCTTTTCTATTTTCGCAGTGGTGCATTGTTAGAGGAATATTCACTGGATGCTGAAGAACCTAAAAATACGAAAGTTGAAAGAATGCTTTTGAATATAATGGATGTTAATTATATTCGTGGCTTGAAAGATACCATTTGTAATTATTATAGGTGTGGAATAATTGTTGATGAGGAAGAACGGTTTTTGTTGAGCGACCAATATGTTTCTACTGTTGCATTGATGTATAAAAACAGATTTTCCAATGCTTCAAATCGACAAATAGGTATGAAAGAAACAATGATCTTGATACCACTAACATCAAAGTTTTATATTGTCTTTTACAACGGAAGGATCCCTTCTTATATTAATGATAACGTGTTCTCTGTATTAAATGATGATAGTGTTAATGAGATAAATGATGTGATATTTCAAAATTCTTACGTGAAATGCGTTGGAAAAAGTGAAAGTGAATTAGAGCGAGTTAAGAGTGTTCCAACTGAATCATACAGGCCAATAAAATGTATAATGAAATATAGTGATGGAAGCATTCAGGACAGGATAATAAAAAGGGAAGTCTTTTTATATGATGAAGATAAAGATATGAATGCGCATTCTTATGAATATATGTCTACCTATATTAAAGATATAAAGGGTAAATTAGAAAGAAATGATTTCTGCGTTTGTGGAAGTGGAATTAAGTATAAGAAGTGTTGCATGAAGAAATATGAAAATGCTGCGCGGATATTAAGAGAAACGCAAAATCCAAGAATTGTAAATTATTCGATTCCGGGAGTTTTGGTTACAGAGGATTCTATATTAGAATATCAGGGACCACAGGAGAACATAACAAATAGGCACGATAAGGAGGTAATAGAAAAGATATTTGAAGTATAAGGGAGAAAATATAGTCTGATGAAATTTATGATGGGGGTGTTCTCTGAACACCCTTATTATTTTAAGTATTATCTGATGGATAGAATATTCAATCAGAGTTATAATATATGCAAGCCAAGTGAGCCAAGCAATTATTGAGTGGGGTAGTAGGTAAACTTATGTGTGGACGCTATTACGTGGATGATGATACAGCCAGAGAAATAGAAAAGCTGATAAGACAGGTTGATGAGAAGATACAGAAAGCTGAAAATATTCATCTGCAGGCGGGAGATATCCACCCGTCCGAGGTCGCGCCGGTGATCGCAGCCGATCATAATGATATATGTTGCAGATGGAAGAGATGGGGTTTCCCCGGCTTTAGTGGCAGGCAGCTCATCTTTAATGCAAGAAGTGAATCAGCCCTGGACAAAAAGATGTTCAAGGAAAGTGCAGAGCATCGGAGGGTAGTTGTTCCCGCTGCCTGGTTCTATGAATGGAACAAGAATAAAGAGAAAAATATCTTTTATAGAGAGGGACAGCCTATCCTTTACATGGCAGGACTCTATAACCGTTATCAGGATGAGGACAGGTTCGTGATCCTGACATCGGCGGCCAACGAATCCATGAAGCCTGTCCATGACAGGATGCCCTTGCTATTAGAACAGGATGAGATAGAAAAATGGCTGTTTGAGGACGATCTGACGGAAGCACTCTTGCAGAAAAGGCCTGCCTTGCTGGAACGGAGATCCGATTTTGAACAGATGAGCCTGTTTCCTGTAGAAAATTCCCAATAGTTCCCTCTTGCAAATCGAACATACGTTTGCTATAATAAAATTCCAACCGAGGAAGTGAATGTGTGTGAATAATATCATATTTCATATCGACGTAAATTCAGCCTTCCTGTCGTGGGAGGCTGTTTATCGTATGGCCCATAAAGGCGGCAGGCAGGATCTGAGGGAGATCCCATCTGCCGTAGGCGGAGATATGGCTATGCGTCATGGGATAATCTTAGCGAAGTCAATACCTGCGAAGAAATACGGCATCCAGACCGGAGAGACCATATTGGAGGCGCAGAGGAAATGTCCGAATCTGGTTCTGGTGCCGCCCAATTACAGCTTGTATGAGAAGTGTTCTGCTGCATTTATGGATATCCTGCGGGAATATTCCGACATTGTGGAGCAGTACAGTATCGATGAAGCATTTGTGGATATGACCGCAAGCTGCCGGCTGTTCGGGGAGCCGGTTGAGGTGGCAGAGCAGATCAAAGACCGCATCAAAGAAGAACTGGGGTTTACGGTAAATATTGGTGTATCCGGTAACAAGCTGCTCGCTAAGATGGCAAGCGACTTTAAGAAGCCTGATATGGTACACACTTTATACCCGGAAGAGATACAGAGTAAGATGTGGCCGCTTCCTGTATCCGAATTGCTTTTCGTGGGAAGGGCTACGGCTAAGAAACTGTTCGACGTCGGGATCAAGACCATAGGAGAACTGGCCACAGCCGATCCAGCGTGGCTGAAAAGTATCCTAAAGAAGCAGGGAGAGGTCATATGGGGCTTTGCTAACGGGATAGACCTTTCGCCCGTATTAGATCAGCCTCCGGCTAATAAAGGATATGGCAACTCCACGACTACGCCATACGATGTGACGGATGCAGAGACGGCTGACAGGGTGCTTCTGGCACTGGCGGAGACGGTAGGGAACCGCTTGAGGGAAGATAATGTACGGATAGAAGTGGTGTCCGTGGGTATCAAATACAAAGACTTATCCTATGTTTCCCATCAGAAGGTATTACAGACAGCTACCAATCTTACATGGGAGATCTATCAGGCAGCCCGTGAACTGTTTCTGGAACGGTGGAACTACGGGCCGATCAGACATTTAGGGATACACACAAGCAGAGTGATAAGTGGTGATTTTTACAGGCAGCCCACGTTATTTGATGAAATTGATTATGACAAGCTGGAGAAACTGGATAAAACTGTGGATTCTTTGAGGAAGCGTTACGGTATGGATTCGGTCATGAGGGCTTCTTTTATCAAGCAGCCAATAGACCATATGAGCGGGGGGATCTCCAGAGAGAAACGGACGGTAGATTATGACAGGATAACGATAGAGTGAGAGGGGATGGGATAACATGGCATTTGGGATAGGTACGAATACACAGAAGGCAGATGACGGTTTCATTAAGGGAAAGCAGAGAGAGATAGCCTGTCAATGCTGGTTTACCAGCAAGGGTAAGGTGACACCGCTCATGCTGAAGATCGAGGATGAGGATGGTGAGATACGTACAGTCCGCCAGATCCAGGTGCTCACACAGGAGGAAAAGAGGTATGCCGGGGTGCGGTCATTGGAGTTTGACTGCATCATAACGATCTTAGAGCAGAAGATCGATGTACAGTTGATCTATTATAAGGAAGAGAACAGGTGGGTGTTAATCTATCGGTAACATGAATATCTGTTCAGGTTAGTATGTGGAAAAAGGCGATTTTATGCTGCTTGCACACTTGTCATGTTATGGAAATATTCTATTTTGGAATATCAATATTCTATATGGAATATTTTTATGGTGATAGGCGTATGAGCCATACTCCAAGATATATATTATTATCATGATACTATTAGTGATCCCTGTGCCATTTACGGCACGGGATTTTCTATTCTTTACAGGAGGTTTTCGACAATGGAAAGAATCAGGATGACAGGAGAAAGGAAGAGAAGAAGATGATCAGATTAGAAAATGAAACAAGCATTATAGGATTTGATGACGGCTACCAGCTTGGAAAGACAGCAAATTTCATATTTGACAACGGCGTACATATGCTTGGAAGTGCAGAGCCGACATTAAAGGAAAACTCCCTGTTCTATGACGGGGAGTATTTTAAGGTGGGGGAAGGAAGGACTGCGATCACGGAAGATAAGGTATCAGATGAATCGGCAAGGCTGCGGACAATGACGGGAATTGCAATGGAACTTAGAAAAGAGAGACTTCATAAAGCAGAGATCGTACTTGCGGTTGGCTTGCCCTTCTCCAATTATGGAAGGGACAAGTTAAAACTGATCGACTACTATAACAGAGAGAATATACTGGATTTTTCCTATGAGGGAGAAGATTATTCTGTGACTATTGTAAAAGTGATCGTCTGTCCGCAGTGTTATTCGGCGATTGCATCGAGGCTAGGCAATATGAAGGACGATTACCTGATCGTGGATATCGGGAGCAAGACGACGGATGTTGTCTATGTACGGAACGGATTCCCGGTAGAGAGTAAATCCATTACGATCGAAAAGGCTATGGTCAAATGGATCAAAGAGATCCAGCGGGATATGAAAGTGCAGACAGGGAAGGACATACCGGAACATGAGGTGATGAAGGTGTTGTTAAAAGAAGAAAGCAACCTGCCTGTGGTCTATGCAGAACTGATCCGGGGGATGATGCGTGAAAGGATACATTCCTTGGAACTGGAACTTGCGGAACGTGGCTATGATATGGAGTATATCAACATCATCTATGTGGGTGGCGGTGCGCTGATGGCCCGTGACCATGCTGGAAAGTACCGGAGCCATACAGCCTATGACTGTGACTTGTGCGCCAACGCAAAAGGATATGAGTTCCTTGCGGGGCAGATGGTTGGAAAGAAGGTGGAATGATGGCTGGGAAACAGAAGTCGGTGTTCATCCGTTTTAACATGTCAGATGAAGCAGAATGTGACCTGTACATGAAACTTGCGGAGGTAGCTGGAAGTTCTTCTTCCTTGACATCGTATGTCAAGAGAGCGTTGGAAGAACATTTCAGCGTAAAAATGGAGATCACCGGGAGACAGGAGTTTCATGAGCAGATGCTATTGGCTGTGCGGGAAGAGATGCAGGTACAGGGGATGAAGCTGGTCGGTGCATTACTGGCGGGGATCAGCACAGGGAATGTCCCAGCAAGACAAAATGAAGTTGGAGAAAAGGAAACGGTGCTTCCTGATGCTTGTGAGAAGTTGCCTGATGAGCTTAGTGGTGTTCTTGATCTTATCAGGTAGAAAATATCCTGATGTAAGGCATGGCGGCGGCAGTGTCTTTCATCAGAGAGTTTGTTGCAGATATGATAGCATGTGCAAGCAATCTGTTGCAGATCCAATGTTTTTCAGTGGGATGAAGGGACAAAAGTTGCATATCTGCAATCAACTGTGGCGGATATGCAACACACCAGACTTGTTGTATGACGGAGAATTAGGATATGGTATCACACGGTTCCCTGTGCCATTTATGGTATGGGGATTTTCTCATTATGGGATCGAAGGGAGATCATTGTCAGATGAAGCGACATTGGCAGGATGGTGATCACAGGAGAGTATCAGAGGGCACAGACAGAAGGGAGACATGATGATGCAGTTGACTTACTGGCAGGAAAAATTTACAAAAGTGAAGGTATGCGGCGTTGAGTGTGATTTCAGCGATATGCGTATAGATAGGAGTACAGTGCCAGAGGGGCGGTATCAATATGAAATTGCAGACGATGATGAAAGTCAGGGAGTTGCGGCAAGAGTCAGGCGGGGTATCATGGTCAATTTCTTTGGTACATTGATTAGCGATGTACCGCTACCGCTCGTAAATGATAATGTATTATGGCTGCAGGAAGGTGATTTTGAATGGTTGTAAAATGTCATGGTACGAGGCTGGATATTTCCTTGTGGATAGATTTATCAAAAAAGGAACTTTTAAAGGAACTTTATATTCTCCTTAAAAAGTTCTTTTATATGACTGGATTTAAGGAAATGGAGGCTGATAAACTTTCGTGTGTAGGAGGTGATACTTTATGAATATTGATCTGGATAATATCAATGAAGAAATGGTTTATCAGGCGTTTGGCGTTGATGGCAATGAAGCGGAGGCTTTGAATGATAGTTATTTAGAACTTTTTGAACTGATCGGCCGGGATGCCATGCTTAAGTTGTTCAAATATTTCAGGGGTGACAAGATTGATTGCCCTATGAGGTTGTACCGTCCTGAATATATAGCGGATTTGGCAAAGCAGGAGACGGATAGACGTGAACGAGCCAAAATCGCAAGAGCAGGAGGATATACGGTAAAGTTTATTGAGGGTGTACTGAGTAAACGCCGAAGGGAAAATGAGACGGAATAAATAGTGTAGTAATACTGATAGGGACATTCAAAAGAAGAAAGAGAGGCATGTAATGAACACGTTATTGGGTTTTGGGGTTTTGATTTTAGTGATTATTAACTTCGGCATATATCATAAGTTTGTCACTAGCTTTTATACTGATTTTGTGGGAGGATGTGCAACAGAAATTTTCTGGATAGCGATTTTTACTGCATTTGAAATAGCGATTATTAAAGGAATTATACTAAAGATTTTAGGTGCGCTAGGTTCATTTTTGGGATTTGTGGGAAAGTTAATTCTCTTTGGGGTTATAGCTGCGGTTGTAATATTTGTTGTCTGGAAAATAGTACAGATGGTAAAAAACAGATCGAACATGGGTGAGGGCGCTGAAAATCAAATGAACTTTGCCAAAAGTGTTCAAGACATATTTGCAAAGAATGTATCAAATGTGGAAATGACCACTTGCGCTAAATGCGGGAAAGCAATAAAGAAAGATTCTAAATTTTGTCAGTTCTGTGGGAGCAAGATGAACGACAATACCTGATAAGAGTAATTTAGGAAGAAAGTCAAATAGGAGGAGGTTGACTATGTTTTGCAGTAAATGTGGTACACAGTTAGAGAAAAAAGCGTTATTCTGTCATAAATGCGGTGCAAAAATATCGGATGTGAATGTAGATAAAGAAATATCAGATCCGGTGGTTAAGGATCAAAAACAGAGAAGTGGTATATCATCGGAAGTATTGCATCAGGGAGGAAATGTAATGGATAATGATATGAAATCGGTGGGAGCGGCAGATCAAATGGAAAATAAGTTTAGGGATTATATAAATGAGCATGTGCGAAAAACAACTGAATTTGAAACAGCAGAAGATTTGTTGAACAGCAAAGTGCCACAGAAATTTATACGGATATACTTTGGGGTTTCGCTCATATTACTATTTATTTTGTTTTTAGGGGAGCCCTCTTTTGGAAGTCTTTGTGTGATATTTTTTATGTTTGGTTTCATGGTGTATCCTATAGGTCTTTTGGTGGATTATATTTTTAGTTTCCGTGCTAAAGGTGGTGAAAGCAAAACAAGAGAAAGCATCAATACGGATGAATTAATAGCGTTTTTAAATAGTAATTTAGCTTACCTTTCCACTTACTTTGGTGAATGGAGTTATATTAAAATGGTAGGGTATGGTATGAAAGGTGCGATGGTTGCGGCTGCTCAAAACGCAATGATGGGAACAAGAGTTGGCACTGAATTTGGAGAAAAAAAGAGCTGCTTTGTGGAGATACATATTAGCCCTGATCATGCAAATTTAGATTCAGGGAAAACAGTATATTTTTTCAGTGCGTCAATGAGATCTATTTTAAGACCCTGGCCTGCAAGATATGTTTGTATGGTCAAAGCTGCGCCGGTATTGCGGGCGGCGATGGAATACTATTTGAAAGAATATAAATCGGAAGAAAAGGAAGCTTCAGCGAATTCATAGAATTTTCAACTTACATAAAGTATTTACTAATCAAGATAAAGAACTCTTTATATGGAAATGAAGAATATGTAGATGATTATAGAATGAGTACACTATGAGTCGTAGTTAGATAAAAGTCAAAAAAACAGCCGTTCCCGCTTTGGGGGAATAGGTTGTTTTTTGATTGCGCTTGGAGCAGGGGCTTATAATGTCAGTAAAGAGAATGTATTGCAGGGATAGATCTAACGAAAATTATCGTATATGCAGGATATATACTAATATATTCTTATAATAGCATTAAGCGGATCAGATCCAGCCATATCATAGGAAAGGAGATTGGTGTGAAAATACTGAAATTATTTGAAAGTATCTTAAAAGCAGCTGCGGCGTTGGTTGCTGCAGTTATATCTATTGTCAAAATTATTGACAACATGGAAACAAAATGGGCATAGCTTTGGCTGTGGTATTTTGTGTGGAAAGTTATATGTAAAGGTATTATCAGGATACGAGCTGGACAAGATAATGCTTATCTGTGGGAAAATATTGTAATAAGGGTATAAATGGGGCTTCCAGAAAGGAAGTCTTTATTTGCATCTTATTACAAGTATACGAGGAAAGGAGATGGTTTTATGGCAACAAATGTAGAAACTATGTTTTCCGTAAGGGAAAAACCATGGCATGGATTAGGAACGATTGTCATGGATGCACCAACATCAGCAGACGCGCTCCGGCTTGCTAGGCTTGACTGGGAAGTGGTGCAGGAGCCTGTGTATACAGGTTGCAACGAAATGGTGAAGGGGTATAAGGCAAATGTGCGCAGTTCCGACAGGAAAGTGTTGGGCGTTGTATCTGACCGCTATAAGGTAGTGCAGAATACGGATGCGTTCAGTTTTACCGATGAACTGCTTGGAAAAGGTGTCCGCTATGAGACTGCCGGATCATTACAGGAAGGAAAGAAAGTATGGTTGCTCGCAAGACTGCCAAAAGAGTATGTTATTGCAGGAGGGCGTATAAGCTCTTATCTGGTATTTTCTAATACCCATGACGGTTCCGGCTCTGTGAAAGTGGCGGTGACTCCTGTGAGGGTGGTATGCAATAATACGTTGAACATTGCTCTGGATACGGCAAAGAGGAGTTTTTCTATGATCCACACAGGCAATATCCATGACAAGATACAGGAGGCGAAGGATACGCTCTTTATGGCGGAGAAGTATATGGACAACCTCGGTATTGAGTTTGAGCAGTTACGCAGACAGAAAGTGACGGATGCACAGGTGAAGGAATATATTGAGCTGCTCCTGCCGATGGAGGAGGATGCTACACCGATCCAGAGCAGGAACATCATCAGGCTTCGCGGGGATATGGAACAACGGTATTATGATGCGCCTGACCTGCAAAAAGTTGGAAATAATGCATACCGCTTCATCAATGCGGTATCTGACTTTGCAACGCATAGCAGTCCCTTGCGCAAGACTGCGAACTACAATGAAAACCTGTTTGCCCGTACCATTGACGGCAATCCGCTGATCGACAGGGCTTATCAGCTTGTAAAGGCGGCTTAAAACCGTCAACAGATTCATGGATGATCTGGAAGTGGAGGAGGTGGAGATATGAGACAATAAGGCTTTTCATGTCGGGGGCTGCAGATGTGGATATATATATTTTAGATTTCAAAAAATCTTTTGGTCATATGGATGTATGCAGAGAAATGGTATATCACGGAACGGAATCTAGTAAGTATGTGTACCGCGAAGCAGGAACTCTCTGGGGTGGAAAGCAGCAAGATGCGGAAAAGTTATGATGGCAGAGAAGCGAGGATGGCTGAGATTATTTTAATCTTAGCTATCCTCATTATTCTTACGTTTGTATTCTGAGAAAAGGAGAGAGGCATTATGTTTGAAAAAATAGCATTGGCAGGAGTCAGCAACAGGGAATGGCTCCGTTTGAGAAAATCAGGAATCGGTGGTTCCGATGCAGGTGCAATCTGTGGTGTGAACCCATACAGCAGTGCTATGAAGATATTTCAAGATAAGACAAGTGAGGTAGTAGAAGAACAGGACAGCGAGGCGATCCGTATCGGTCATGATCTGGAAGATTACGTTGCACAGCGTTTTACGGAAGCAACGGGACTAAAGGTGCGCAAGTCCAATTTCATGTATCGCAGTAAAGAGCATCCGTTCATGATCGCGGATGTGGACAGGCTGATAATAGGCGAGGATGCCGGACTGGAATGTAAGACAACCAGCGCTTATAACGCAGATAAATGGGCTGATGGGAATATCCCGCTCCATTATATCATGCAGTGCTACCACTACATGGCAGTCACGGGGAAACGCACATGGTATATCGCAACGGTTATTTTGGGAAGAGAATTTACATACCGGAAGTTAGAGTGGGACGATGAACTGCTCAGCCGTCTTATTGAAATAGAAGGGGATTTCTGGAATGCCCATGTGTTACCGGGCATCATCCCGCCTCCGGATGGGAGCAGAGCCTGTGATGAGGTGATTGAGCAGTACTTCCATACAGCAAGAAAAGAAAGTGCGATTGAACTTGTCGGGTTTGATGAAAAGCTACGGCGGCGCGAAGAGATTCTTGGCTTTATATCGGAACTGCAGGAGGAACAGAAGCAGATCGAGCAGGAAGTAAAGCTGTTCATGCAGGATAATGAGCTTGCGAGCAGTGAGTGTTTCCGTGTCTCGTGGAAAAATATTGATTCCACGAAGCTTGACACGAAGCGCATTAGGGAAGAGAGGCCGGAGCTTTATGTGGATTATGGAAAGGTTTCTCATTCCAGACGGTTTGAAGTGAAAGCAGCATAGTGGGCTGCAGAAAGGATGATAAAGGTGGGAAGGGACTTGATAAGGCTGTTAAAGGCAGATGAGATTGAGTGCAGGGTTTCCGTTATCAAAGAAAACGGTTTGAGCCTGTTACTCTATAAGGATGCAAGGGTAGACCAGAAGATACTGGATGAGACGTTTGGGATCTTTGGCTGGAAAAGAAGTCATCAGTGTATAGAAGGGAACCTCTACTGTACGGTGGAGATCTATGATAAGGAATCAGGGCAGTGGGTGGCGAAACAGGACGTGGGTACGACAGGGTATACGGAGAAAGAAAAATCCCAGGCTTCCGATAGTTTTAAGAGAGCCTGCTTTAACTGGGGGATCGGCAGAGAGCTTTATACCGCGCCGTTTATCTGGATACCGGCAGATGTGGTGTCGATTGAGAGCAAAGAAGACCAGAATAAAGGAAAGCGCTATTACTGTAATGAACGTTTCTCTGTTTCTTCTATTCAATACAATGAAGAAAAAGAGATCAGTGCCCTTGTGATCGTAAATGGTCAGGGACAGCCAGTATA
>CAMWMO010000006.1 GCA_947175305.1 uncultured Lachnospiraceae bacterium | reverse complement strand
TGATAGCGTCGAATATCAAGCAGAGCAACAACGATGGCAGCGTCACCAATCTGCCGACACAAACCATCGGAACCGGTCATCACCATGCCTATATTGTAAAGTTTGATAAGAACGGGGATGCTGAAAGGGTATTGCTGTTTGGGGATAATGGCGTAGGCGACGACGGAGAAAACATCTCTCAAATTATAGAAACCTCTGCCGGAGAGTATATTGTAGTCGGATCAGCCGCGATTACGGATACTGTGGGTTCAGCCTCGCCTTCCAAAGATGAGAGCCGCGGTAAGAATGTCTGGGTCATGAAGCTGGATAAAAACCTGACCCCCATTTGGAGCAGATCATATGGAAGCAGTGCAGACGATAGCGGCAGTTGTGTTGTTGAAACAGAAAACGGCTTTGTCATTGCCGGAAGAGTGGGCACAATTGACGGAGATGTAACCGCGAAGCCTGGGTATTCCGGGAGCAGCGCATGGGTATTTATGGTTGACAAGGACTCCGGTGATATTATTTGGGAGGAAGTGCATGGCGGAACCGGGAGCGATTCTTTTAACTTCATGTTTGAATGCGAAGACGGCGATATCCTGCTCGGCGGCAACAGCAGCTCCAACGATGAGGATCTCGTAGACAAAAACAAAGGAGGAACGGATGCTTGGTTTCTCAAGCTGGATGGGCAGACAGGCGAAAACGTAAATTCTTCGGGAGGCGGTGCAGGCGGACTATCATCAGTCAACGAAACCTCTATCTATCTGCGGGTGGGTCCATTCTGCGGGAACCGCTTCCAAATCGACTATGCCGATATGCGCACTTCCGCACTCTTTGGCAAAGGAACGACTTTGAATGTGATGAGTCAGGACACCGCGGAAAAGGCAATCTCATTGTGTAAACAGGCGATTGAATATGTTTCTATGCAAAGAAACCGCTACGGCAGCTATCAAAATGCGCTTGAGCATCTGTATAATGCCAATGCCAATACAGGTGAGAACGTATCGGCATCTGAAAGCAGGCTTGCCGATGCCGACATAGCAGATGAGATGGTGGATTTTTCGTGCTATCGAATTCTTGAGCAGGTAAATTTTTCTGTTATGTCTCAGGCAAATATGGCAAATCAGACCGTGTTGCAGCTCTTGCAATAATGATTTTAGGCCGGCGAAAAAGCAAGTTGACAGAACGATATGTGAATGCTATGATAAATTTAATAAGTAATAATGGAGTTGATAGAGGTTGCGTTTTCTATCAGTAGGGACATGGATGTGGCAGGCACAGAAGAAGTGTCCGGAAAGGAGAAGACGCCGAAAGAGGAGACGGTCTGTACGTTTTTTCTTGGGCATACAGTTAAGAACTGTATGACTGTCATCGAATCGATGGGGCGCTATCCACACCGGAAACAGCAGAATTATGGAGCTGACCCTGTGTGGTCGGCTCTTTATCATGTTGGAAAAGGAGGATTTTATGGCGATTTTTACAGGAGCGGGTGTTGCGATCGTCACCCCATTTCATGAGGACGGCAGTATCAATTACGAAAAATTTGCGGAGTTGGTGGAATTCCAGATTGCGGGCGGCACAGATGCGATCATTGTCTGTGGCACTACAGGAGAATCTTCCACATTGACCCATGAGGAGCATCTGGATCTGATTCGTTTCTGCGCAGAGACCGTGAAGGGCAGGGTGCCTGTGGTGGCGGGGACTGGATCGAACTGCACCGATACGGCGGTATATCTCTCCACAGAGGCGGAAAAGTACGGCGTGGACGGCTTGCTGCTGGTGACGCCTTACTATAACAAAGCAACGCAGAACGGGCTCTATGCCCATTTTAAAAAGGTGGCGGACTCTGTCAAGCTGCCTATCATCCTCTACAATGTGCCCAGCCGCACGGGGTGCAATATCCAGCCCCAGACGGCGGCGAGACTCTGTACGGAGGTGGAGAATATCGTGGGCATCAAGGAGGCCAGCGGTAATATCTCACAGATTGCGAAGCTGATGGCTCTTGCAGGAGACAAAGTGGATCTGTACTCCGGAAATGACGACCAGATCGTGCCGATCCTGTCTCTCGGCGGCAAGGGTGTGATCTCTGTCCTGTCCAATGTGGCGCCGAGACAGACCCATGAGATATGCCAGAAATTCTTTGACGGAGATGTGGCGGGCAGCGCGAAGGAACAGCTTCGTGCGATCGATTTGTGCGACGCTCTTTTCTGCGAGGTGAACCCGATTCCGGTGAAGGCTGGCCTGAACCTGATGGGAAAAGCGGTGGGCGGCTTACATATGCCCTTGTCGGAGATGGAACCGCAGAACGTGGAGCGGCTGAAAAAGGCAATGACGGATTACGGAATTCTGTAATATGCAATATAATACAGATTGACATTCTATCGCGGGCACGCTTTCGCTCGCAGAAATGTCAATCTGTTTATTTTGATGAATAAGAGAGAAGGAGATCATAGTATGGTAAGAGTGATCATGCACGGCTGCAACGGGAAGATGGGACAGACCATAACCTCCCTGATCGCGGCGGATGAAGAGATTGAGATCGTAGCGGGAATCGATGCCGTAGACGATGGCAGAAATACGTATCCTGTCTTTACGGATATCAAGGCATGTACAGTGGAGGCGGATGCCCTCATTGATTTTTCCGTGGCGGCGGCGGTGGACGCCCTGTTGGATTATTGTGTGGAAAAGAAGCTGCCCTGTGTTTTGTGTACCACGGGATTGTCGGAGGCGCAACTTGCGAAGGTGCAGGAGGCGTCAAAGCAGATCGCGGTTTTAAAATCCGCCAATATGTCTCTCGGTATCAACCTGCTGTTAAAGCTGTTGAAGGAAGCGGCGCAGACTCTGGCGACTGCGGGCTTTGATATTGAGATTATAGAGAAGCATCACAACCAGAAGCTGGATGCACCCAGCGGCACGGCGCTTGCTCTGGCGGATTCTATTAATGAGCAGATGGACAACACTTACACTTATGTCTATGACAGAAGCCAGGTCAGACAGAAGAGAGGTAAGAAGGAACTGGGGATCAGCGCCGTCAGAGGCGGCACCATCGTGGGAGAGCACGATGTGATTTTTGCGGGAGCGGATGAGGTGGTCACCTTCTCGCACAGAGCTTATTCCAAGGCGGTGTTTGGCAAGGGAGCCATTCAGGCGGCCAAGTATCTGAAGGGCAAGACGGCAGGTATGTATGATATGGCGGATGTGATAGGATAAACCATGCCATAATAGGAGAGTTTAATGGACGAATTAGAATTAAAGTACCTTAAAAGTTTATCGAAACAGTATCCCACCATTGCGGCGGCATCCACGGAGATCATAAATCTCCAGGCGATTTTGAATCTGCCCAAGGGTACAGAACATTTTATGACGGACATCCATGGGGAGTATGAGCAGTTTAATCATATTCTGAAAAACGGTTCCGGTTCCGTGCGGCGCAAGATCGATGAGGAGTTCGGCAATACTTTGAGTATCAAGGATAAAAAGAGCCTGGCGACGCTGATCTACTATCCCAATGAGAAACTGGATATCGTCATGCGCGAGGAGGATGAAAATTCCATCGAGGACTGGTATAAGATCACGTTGCACAGGCTGGTGCAGATCACGAAGCGGGTCTCTTCCAAGTACACCCGCTCTAAGGTGAGGAAAGCGCTGCCGAAGGATTTTTCCTATATCATTGAGGAGCTGATCACGGAGAAGGCGGAAATTCAGGACAAGGAAGCCTATTATAACGAGATCATCCACACCATCATTAGGATCGGCAGGGCGCCGGAGTTCATCGTGGCGCTGAGCAATCTGATTCAGCGGCTGGTCATCGACCATCTTCATATCGTGGGTGATATTTATGACAGAGGACCCGGTCCCCATATCATTCTGGATACCCTCTGCGATTATCATTCCGTGGACGTGCAGTGGGGCAACCATGATATCGTGTGGATGGGAGCGGCCAGCGGGCATCTGGCCTGTATCGCGAATGTGATCCGCATGGCGGCTCGCTATGGCAATCTGGATACGCTGGAGGAGGGCTATGGCATTAACCTGATTCCCCTTGCGACTTTTGCCCTGGATGCCTATAAGGACACGGACTGCGAAGCATTCGCCATCAAATATAATACGGACTACGACACGAAGGATCTGAGCCTGGATATGAAGATGCACAAGGCTATCTCCATTTTACAGTTCAAGCTGGAGGGACAGCTGATCATGCGGCGGCCCGAATTTGCCATGCAGGACAGGCTGCTTTTAGAGCATATTGACTATGAAAATAAGGTTCTCGTGCTGGACGGCATATCCTATCCTATGAAGGATGTGGACTTCCCTACCATAAACAGAAACAGGCCTTATGAGCTGACCCAGGAGGAGGAGCAGGTGATGGAGCGTCTGCGGCAGGCTTTTGTCAAATGTGAGAAGCTGCAGAAGCATGTGCGCTTTCTTTTCTCCAAGGGCGGGCTTTATAAAGTCTATAATTCCAATCTGCTCTACCACGGCTGTGTGCCTATGGACGAAGAGGGGAATTTTAACAAGGTGAATGTCTATGGAGAGGAATACAGCGGCAAGGCGCTTTATGATGTCCTGGAGCACTATGCGAGAAAGGGTTACTATTCCCATAATCTGCAGGATAAGCTGAAAGGACAGGATATCATCTGGTATATCTGGGCGGGCCCTAATTCCCCCGTATTCGGCAAGGATAAGATGGCTACCTTTGAGCGGTATCTGCTGGAAGATAAGGAACTGCACAAGGAGACGAAGAATGCCTACTACAGACATCTCGACAGTGAGATGGTAGTCAATCGTATTCTGCAGGAGTTCGGGCTGGACGAGGCTCATTCCCACATCGTGAACGGACATGTGCCGGTGGAGCGGAAGAAGGGAGAGACGCCTGTGAAATGCGGCGGCAAGCTGCTTGTCATCGACGGAGGCTTTTCCAAAGCATATCAGGACAAGACGGGAATCGCCGGTTATACCCTGGTGGTCAATTCCTACGGGATGCGTCTGGTGGCGCATGAGCCCTTCGAGTCCACGGAGGCGGCGATCCTTCATGAATCGGATATTTTTTCAGATTCCTTTATTCTGGAAACTACTGCCAGACGACAGAAGATCGCGGACACAGAGATCGGTACGGAGCTGCGGGAGAGCATTCACCAGCTGGAGGAATTACTGCAGGCCTACAGAGACGGTATATTAATAGAAAAATAAAAAAGAGTTCTCGGGGATACGCCTCGGGAACTCTTTTTTCAGTGCGCCTTGCGGCGCTCGATTTGCTATCGCGCCTTGTTGGATGTGCCCGCGTCTGTTACATCGTCCACCATGTTTTCCACGCCTGTCGCGGCATCGTCTATGATATCGGAGGCAGCGTTGCCTGCATCGCCTACGGCATCGCCGATGGCGTCGCCCGCATCGTCAGCGATGGAACCGTTGTTGTTCGTGCCGTTTGTGCCGGCAGTGGCATCGTTGAGCGTATCGTTTCCGTTTGTCATACCGGTATTGTCAGTATCCGCACCGTTCATGTCTGTGTTGTCAGTACCTGTGATGCCGTTGTCAGTGCCTGTGACGCCATTGTCAGTGCCAGTGACACCGGAATCGGTAGTGCCTGTGCCGGTGGTGGCATTTCCTGTGCCGTTATTGCCGTTGTTAGTGGCAGCTCTGTTGCCGCAGGCGGTCAGAGCGGTCATGCTCACTACCAAGAGAGAGACAAAAAGTAATGCTTTTATTCTTTTCATGTTTTCACTCCTTTACCTGAATATTAAGTCAGTAACTATTCAAACAGAATGTTTTGGTAAACTTCCTGTTCTTATGTTATTATGTCAGTTAGATAGGAAAGTATGTGTGGCTTTTTTTGACACTATTTTGCGAATGGAATTTGAATCGATTTTTGAAAAAAGGAGTGCAGATATGAGATTTCGACCCTGTATTGATATCCATAACGGCAGTGTGAAGCAGATCGTAGGCGGCAGCCTGAGGGATGAAGGCGACGTGGCGCGGGAAAACTTTGTGTCCGTGCAGGACGCTTCCTTTTATGCCGGACTTTACCGGAAAAAACAGATAAAGGGCGGTCATATCATCCTGTTAAATCCCGTTTCTTCACCCTATTATGAGGAGACTAAGAGACAGGCTTTGCTGGCGCTTTCAACTTATCCGGGAGGACTGCAGGCAGGCGGCGGTATCACGCCTGAAAACGCGGGGGCTTTTCTGGAAGCGGGAGCCAGTCATGTGATCGTCACATCCTATGTTTTTTCGGATGGGCAGATTCGGCACGACCGACTTTCAGAGCTTCAGAAAAAAGTGGGAAAAGAACATCTTGTACTGGATGTAAGTGTGCGGATGAAAGATGGACGTTATTATATTGTGACCGACAGATGGCAGAAATATACCCAGGTGGAGCTGACGGAACAGACGCTGGATGAACTTTCTGGTTATTGCGATGAATTTTTAGTTCATGCGGTGGATGTGGAAGGAAAAGCGGGCGGCATAGAAGAGCCGGTAGCAGAGCTTTTGGGAAGCTGGGGAAAGATGCCGGTCACCTATGCGGGCGGAGTGCACAGCTTTGAAGATCTGGATATTCTGAAAAAGCTGGGACAGGAAAGAGTAGATGTCACCATCGGGAGCGCGCTGAGTCTTTTTGGCGGAGATATGGACCTTGAAAAGGTATTGGCATATATGAAAGAAGCATAAGAAAAAACCTGTCGAAATGACAGGTTTTTCTTCTCTAATCCGATACAACAATAGCTGATTCTAAATAAAAAGCCTTACAATACTTAGGAACGTGATCCTTATAATACTTCAGAACATTATATTTAAGAACAGGCACATCGTGATACTGATTATCGATGCTATAAGAAATCCGTGTTTCTTATAACTTTGTTACGTTTACGGCCTGAGGTCCCTTTTCGCCGTTTACTACCTCATACTCAACCTCAGCGCCCTCTTCGAGAGACTTGAAGCCTTCCATGTTGAGTCCGGAGTAGTGAACGAACACGTCGTTACCCTGCTCATCAGAGATGAAGCCGTAGCCCTTTTGGTTGTTAAACCACTTTACTGTACCTTTGTTCATTGTAGATACCTCCAAAAAAATTGAAAAAGTTATTAAATTACAACATCCATAGAATAGCATATAACTTATAAAATGTAAAGCATTGTTTTTCGATATTTTAGTTTATTTACTGCCTAGAGTACTTTATTAAGCGTTTCAAACAATACCTCTACGTCGATGGGCTTGGCGATATGAGCGTTCATGCCGCTTTTGAGAGCTTCCTCTCGGTCTTCTGTAAAAGCGTTGGCGGTCATCGCGATGATCGGAATGGAAGCCAGCTCATGGTTTTCCAGTTTTCTGATATGCTTTGTTGCCTCATAACCGTCCATCACAGGCATCTGCACATCCATCAGCACCGCCTGATAGTAGCCGGGATCCGATTTTGCCACCATTTCGAAGGCGATCTGGCCATTGTCCGCGACATCTACGCTGAAGCCTGCATTTTCCAGAAGCACGACAGCGAGCTCCTGATTCATCTCCACATCCTCCGCCAACAGAATCCGACCGGTATGACGGGGCGGGATTTCTTTTTCAGCGGCTTCGTCCTCTTGCGGTTTGGGCTGCAGCACGGAATGGAGGCAGGAGCGTAATTCCGATAAAAACAAAGGCTTATTGCAGAATGCCGTGACTCCGGCTTCCTGTGCCTCCTCCTCGATATCCGACCAGTCGTAGGCGGTCAGAACGATGATGGGCACGCTTTCGCCGATTTCCTTCCGGATCCTCCGGGTTACCTCGATGCCGTTCATGTCAGGCAGCAGCCAGTCCACAATATATACGGAATAGCCTGCGTCCCGCGTGAGCGCCTGATGGCTGCGCAGGACCGCTTCCTTACCGGACAGCGTCCATTCGGCATGCATACCAAGCTGTCCCAGCATATAGGAAACGCTGTCGCAGGTATTGAAATCGTCGTCCACCACCAGAGCCTTGCAGCCTTTCAACTCCGGCAGGATAAGATCCTCTTTTCTCTCGGCGTGCAGACGGAAGGTGAAGGAGACCTTAAATTCGCTTCCCACGCCCTGCTCACTCGTTACGGAAATGGAACCGTTCATCATATCCACGATATTTTTTGTGATGGCCATGCCAAGGCCGGTTCCCTGAATCTTGCTGATGGTGCTGTTGCGTTCCCGCTCAAAGGGCTCGAAAATATGCTCCACGAACTCCTGGCTCATGCCGATGCCGCTGTCCTTGATAGAAAATTCATAGTTGGCATAGCCGGCGGGAGCGCCCGGTTTTTCTGTGATCCGCATACTGACGTGGCCGCCGGCTCCCGTATATTTTACGGCGTTGCTGAGCAGATTCAAAAGAACTTGATTCAGTCTAAGCTTGTCACAGTAAATGGCTTCGTCCACAACATCCACCGTATCGATCTGCAGATCAAGCTGTTTGGCGTGGATATCCGCCTGCAGAATATTGCGCAAGCCATGTAAAATTTCGGGAAGGCTGCAGAGCTTTTCATCCAGCTGGAGCTTCCCGCTTTCGATGTGGCTCATATCCAGTATATCGTTGATGAGACTCAGCAGATGGTTGCCGGAGGTCTGGATCTTTTTCAGGTATTCCACAACCTGTTCCTTCCGGTCGATATGGGTAATGGCCAGATTCGTAAATCCCACAATGGCATTCATCGGGGTGCGGATATCATGGGACATATTTGACAAAAATACGCTCTTTGCCTTGCTTGCCCGGTTGGCCTGAGCGAGCGCGGCCTCAAGCAGTGTGTTCTGCTCCATCTCCTTACGGATGTCCGCATCCACGCTGCGAAAGCCGAGTACGATGCCCAGACCGCCATCTTCCGTTCCGACGCTCACGGCCTTTATCTGGAAATAGATAAGCTCCCCATCCTGCCGCTTGCGGTAATTGACGGAGTATATCTGTCTGTTGCGCAGTTCACTCTGGATGGTATCGAGAGAAGTGGCATGCCGCAGCATTTCACGGTCTTCTTCATATACCCACTCCTCGATGTAGTGCTCCATGCTTTTTTCCAGAGAAATTTTATTTTCAAATATATTATCCAGTTTGCCCTTGTCGGTACGAACCGGAACGAGCATACCGGTGTCGGGTTCCAGAAAACAGACCTGCGTAAAATCCAGGCTCAATGCCTGAAGCAGTTCCATCTGCCGTTTTTTGTCTTTCCGCTCCTGAAGTTTCTGTTCCGTAACGTCCACAAGAAAACGCTGGCATAACAGCTCTCCGTTCTCCTCATAGAGCTTGATATTTCCCATGATGTGGAGAATTTCCCCGTTTTTATGCTGTACGCGGTACGCCACATTGACGGTATCCCCGGCTTTTTTCAGGGTACGGATGCTGTTTCGCAAAAGCTCCCTGTCCTCATCCACTACGGAGGCGGCAATGAGGTCAAAGCCGTCCGCCGTCAATTCCTCCAGCGTCTCATATCCCAGAAGCTTGAGCGCCGCCCTGTTTATGTTCAGAATATGCGAATCATTCAGACGGTGATTCATTAAGCCGCAGTCAATGGTGGCAAGGATCGTCTCCAGAGTCCGGTTTTTATTGATGATCTGCTGCTCATAGGCGCGTTCCTGCGTCACATCGACACCCACGCCGACGGTTCCCATGACGGTGCCGTCACAGTTATAGAGGGGAGACTTGTAACACATTAGGGTCCTTGTCTCCTCCCCGGCCTTAATGGTCTCCTCGGAAACAAGAGTCTGCTCTTTGCTCATAACCTGATGTTCAGACTCGATGCAGGAAGGGTCATCTTCCTCAACGTCCCAGATATAGGCGTGTCTGCGCCCTTCAACCTGCTGTTTGGTCTTGTTGACGGCCTGGCAGAAGCTGTTGTTTACTTTTTCATGGACGCCGTCTTTATCTTTATACCAGATCAGATTGGGAACGTTGTTGATCGTAGCCTCAAGGAAGTGAGAGGTTTCCCAGAAATCCTTGTTCATCTTAAAGGTTTGCTGCCATCTCAGGAAACGGAAGCGAAGCTCCTCGTCGGACATAGGCATTATCCAGATGTCCGTGATATCCTTTAATGCCGGATCCGAGCAAAGATGCCGCATCTGCTCCCTGCTTGCAAGCAAAATAATCCGCGTCCCAGCGCTGCAGTTTTGCACAAAGGTCTGCAGTGCTGGCTGCATATCCGTATTGGACAGATCGGCAATGATCACGTCCGCTTTTTGGGACAAGGATGCTTCTGCCTCGTCACTTTCGGAAAAAATATGGGTAAAATTTTCAAGAGCGGGCATCCTTTTTATCACGTCCAAAGCGTGACTGGGATGCCCTGCAAAATATATATGAAGACGACAAGTATACATATCGGATTCCCTCTGCCCATGATAATAATGTTTGTTGTTTTTTATTCTATCAAGCCTGCAAATTTGTGTCAATATGGGAAGGGATTGGCTGTTTTATGAGTCGAGGCGGTCAAAGACAAGATCGTAGCCGTCGCTGCCATAATTCAGGGAGCGATTGACGCGGCTGATCGTGGCGGTGGAGGCACCTGTCTTTTCGGCAATCTCAAGGTAGGTCTTATGATCCTTCAGCATAGAGGCTACCTCGAAGCGCTGAGACAGGGAGAGAAGCTCATTGACGGTGCAGAGATCTTCAAAAAAATTATAACATTCTTCCGGCGTTTTCAGACAAAGGATTGCCTGAAACAGATGGTCAACAGCGTCGGTCTTTAATTTTTTATTCATAGCTCCTCCATTCTGAAACGGGATTTCAGGTAAATTTTTATTACTTTCACACGTTAAAACTTTAACGACGTCATGTATGAATATATCACAGTTTCTGTTTTTTGTAAACGAAATACTTGTCATGCAAGACTGAAAATCTTATAATAGAGAAGAATCATTGACGGAAGGTACAGCAAATGACGATTGATTTAGAGGATCTGCTAAACAGCATCAAGGGAAGTCTGGATCGGATAGAGTATATCCGAACGGAGGATATTCCGGATATTGACCTCTATGTGGATCAGGTGACTACATTTATGGAGACGCATCTGAAAAAAACCACCAGAGATCCTGACGGAGATAAGATCCTGACGAAGACGATGATCAATAACTACGCCAAGAATGATCTTCTTCCGCCGCCGGTCAAGAAAAAATATTCCAAGGATCATGTGTTGCTTTTGATCTTTATCTACTACTATAAAGGTATTCTGTCCATCAGTGACATTCAGGAGCTTTTAAAGCCGATCACGGAGCACTTTTTCGGAGGCGGAGAGGATTATGATCTTTCCCGTGTCTATGAGGAAGTGTTCGGATTGGAGCGGAAGCAGCGGGATGTTCTGAAGGCGGACGTGGAAGAAAAATTCCGGATCGCCCAGGAGACCACCTT
>CAMWMO010000005.1 GCA_947175305.1 uncultured Lachnospiraceae bacterium | reverse complement strand
AAAAAATCGAGGCGCTTGGTGGAACAGCAGAGGTGATCTAATGTTTACAACCCTAAAAAATGCTTTTAAGATCAAAGAGATAAGAAATAAAATTTTCTTCACATTTCTCATGCTGGTTGTGATCCGTCTCGGAGCACAGCTTCCGGTGCCGGGTGTGGACAGAACTTATTTTGCAAGATGGTTCGAGCAGCAGACCGGCGATGCATTTAATTTCTTTGATGCTTTTACGGGCGGATCTTTTATAAATATGTCTATTCTGGCATTAAATATTACGCCGTATATCACATCCTCTATCATCATGCAGCTTATGACGATAGCGATTCCCAAGCTGGAGGAGATGCAGAGAGATGGTGCGGACGGACGTAAGAAGATCGCGTCTATTACGAGATATGTGACAGTGGCGCTTGCCTTGATCGAATCGAGCGTTATGGCGATCGGATTTGGTCGTCAGGGGCTTCTTGCAACCTACAATGTGATGAATATCATCACGGTTATTGCAGCGCTCACGGCAGGTAGCGCTTTCCTGATGTGGATCGGTGAGCGGATCACGGAGAACGGTGTCGGCAACGGTATTTCTATCGTGCTGACGATCAATATCCTCTCCCGGATACCGCAGGATATCACACAGCTCTTTGAACAGTTTGTGATTGGCAGATCCATTGCAAAAGGAGTGGTGGCAGCGATCATCATCATTGCGATCATCGTGCTGATGGTAGTGCTTGTTATTATCCTGAACGATGGCGTGCGTAAGATCCCGGTACAGTATGCGAAAAAGATGCAGGGCAGAAAGATGGTGGGAGGTCAGACGACAAATATTCCTCTGAAGGTCAATACCTCAGGCGTTATCCCGGTCATCTTTGCTTCCTCTTTGATGCAGCTTCCGGTGGTGGTCTGCTCCCTGTTTAATATCAACGGGACGGGCGTTTGGGGTGAGATCCTGCGGGGACTCAATTCCAATTATTGGTGTAATCCGGATCATCTGGTATATTCTATCGGTCTGGTGGTATATGTTTTGCTGGTAGTATTTTTTGCCTACTTCTATACCTCCATTACCTTTAATCCGATGGAGATCGCGGATAACATGAAGAGACAGGGCGGTTTTATTCCGGGTATCAGACCGGGTAAGCCAACCAGTGAATATTTGACAAAGCTTTTGAACTACATTGTGTTTATCGGAGCCATCGGGCTTACGATCGTATGTGTAGTACCGTATTTCTTTAACGGTGTGTTTGGCGCATCGGTGTCCTTTGGCGGAACCAGCCTGATCATTATTGTCAGCGTGGTTCTGGAGACGGTGAAGCAGATCGAATCGCAGATGCTTGTCCGCAATTACAAGGGATTTTTAAATGACTAATGAATGACAAGATGGGTGTAGGGACGGCAGAAAGATCGGCACGTCCCTCACCTTGCGTCTGTATTGCATGTTATATGAAAACTGGTTAGATAAATTTTCTGAAGAGTATTTCAGAGTGGAGGTAGAGATGAAGATCATAATGCTTGGTGCACCCGGTGCAGGAAAAGGGACGCAGGCGAAGAAGATCGCTGAGACATACAATATTCCGCATGTTTCTACCGGCGATATTTTCCGTATGAATATTAAAAATGGGACAGAGCTTGGCATGGAAGCCAAAAAATATATGGATCAGGGACTTTTGGTTCCGGATGAATTGACGGTGCGGATCCTGCTTGACAGGGTGGCACAGGATGACTGCAAAAATGGTTATGTGCTGGATGGCTTTCCGCGGAACATTCCGCAGGCCGAGGTGCTGGAGGATGCGCTCTCTAAGCTCGGAGACCAGATCGATTATGCCATCGACGTGGAAGTGGCGGATGAGAATATCATCAGAAGAATGAGCGGCAGACGGGCCTGCCTTTCTTGCGGTGCGACTTTCCATATCGAGCATGTGCCTCCGAAAAAGGAAGGCGTCTGCGATCAGTGCGGACAGGAGCTTGTACTGCGCGACGATGACAAGCCGGAGACCGTGAAAAACCGTTTGCAGGTGTATCATGAGCAGACACAGCCCCTTATCGATTTCTATTCCGGAAAAGGTGTGCTGAGAACCGTGGACGGCACACAGGATATGCAGGATGTGTTTGACGCGATCGTAGAAATCTTAAAATAGGAGTACGTATGGCTGCGGTTACGATCAAATCAGAGCGGGAAATTCAATTGATGCGGGAGGCGGGCAGACTTTTGGCCCGGGTGCATGAGAAACTTTCTCAGAGTATTCGGCCCGGTATTTCCACCAAGGAGATCGACACTGTCTGTGAGAATCTTATCAGAGAATGCGGATGTACCCCTAATTTTCTGCATTACGAGGGATATCCTGCCAGCGTATGCGTCTCCGTGAACGAGGAAGTTGTGCATGGAATTCCCAGTGATGACCGTATTCTGCAGGAGGGCGACATCGTGAGTCTGGATACAGGCCTGATCTATCAGGGATACCATTCTGATGCGGCCAGGACCTATGGTGTGGGACAGATCAGTACGGAAGCTCAGAAGCTGATTGATGTGACGCGGGAAAGCTTTTTCCGGGGTATCGAGTTTGCCCGGGCAGGAAAGCATCTGCATGACATCTCCAATGCCATTGCAGGCTATGTGATTCCCAACGGCTACGGCATCGTACATGACCTGGTGGGACACGGCATTGGTACCAGTCTTCATGAAGCGCCGTATATCCCGAATTATCCTCAGCGGAGAAGGGGTATACGCTTAAAGGCCGGCATGACTCTGGCGATCGAGCCGATGATCAATCTGGGCACCGGCGAGGTAGAGTGGCTGGAGGATGGCTGGACGGTAGTTACGGAAGATCGATTGCTTTCCGCACATTATGAGAATACGGTGCTTATCACGGATGGGGAACCGGAGATTTTGACGCTGCTATAATATAGTAGAAACACAATGGGAATTGATTATGGAAGAAAATATCGTGGGAATGCTTGCCACATCGAAGGCAGGGCATGACAAGAACTCCGTGTATGTCATAATACAGGAGGACGGCGAGTATATATATGTAGCTGACGGCCAAAGCAGAACAACAGAAAGGCCAAAGCGGAAAAATAAAAAGCACATACAGATCATAAAGAAAGTGAAGCTGCCGGAATCGGACAGTGGCTTTGATGATTTAGAGATCAAGAAGATTATTAAATCGTATCTGAAAGAAAGGGAGGAAAGAAATGTCAAAGGCTGATGTAATCGAGATTGAGGGAACTGTAATTGAAAAGCTGCCCAATACCATGTTCCAGGTGGAATTGGAAAATGGGCATGTGGTGTTGGCACATATCAGTGGTAAGCTGCGTCAGAACTTTATCCGCATCCTGCCCGGCGACAAGGTTACTCTGGAATTATCTCCCTACGACCTGTCTAAGGGAAGGATCATTTGGCGCGACAAATAGATGAAGGAATATGATTTTTATGAAATACTCTTGCCAATGGCAGGATTTGGTGTTATAATGTAAAACGGTCTTTTTTGAAAGGAGGGTTTGAGATGAAGGTTAGATCATCAGTAAAACCGATTTGCGAAAAGTGCAAGATCATCAAGAGAAAGGGAAAGATCAGAGTTATTTGTGAAAATCCGAAACATAAGCAGGTACAGGGTTAATAGATAGAGAGCCCACTTTTTGATACCAATCTATATGTTTGGAAAGATCGGATACCTGATCCGGTTGGGTAGTGAATCTACCCCAATCAATTAGTGTCACGCGTGCTTTAGGTACGCGAAGCGCATGAAAATGCAAAGGAAATGGAGGAAATGTAAATGGCTCGTATTGCAGGTGTTGACTTACCGAGAGACAAACGTGTGGAGATCGGCTTAACCTATATCTATGGGATTGGCAGAGCAAGCTCCAACAAGATTCTGGAGGCAGCAAATGTAAATCCTGACACTCGTGTCAGAGAATTGACCGATGACGAAGTGAAGAGACTGGCAGAGGTCATTGATAGGGATTACATGGTGGAAGGTGACCTGAGAAGAGAGGTAGCTCTCAATATCAAGCGTCTTCAGGAAATTGGCTGCTACAGAGGAATCCGTCACAGGAAGGGTCTTCCGGTTCGTGGTCAGAAGACAAAGACAAACGCCAGGACAAGAAAAGGTCCGAAGAGAACCGTGGCAAATAAGAAGAAGTAAAGACAATAGTAGATACAGTAACGTAAATAGTATGAGAAAGTAGGTTAGTTTATTATGGCAAAGAAAGTTACCAAAAAAGTGACAAAGAAGCGTGTCAAGAAAAACGTTGAACATGGACAGGCACATATCCAGTCTTCTTTTAACAATACCATCGTTACTCTGACAGATAACGAGGGTAATGCGTTGAGCTGGGCAAGTGCCGGCGGTCTTGGTTTTAGAGGTTCAAGGAAATCTACTCCCTATGCGGCACAGATGGCCGCTGAGACAGCTACAAAGGCTGCTCTGATTCATGGTTTAAAGACTGTGGACGTTATGGTAAAGGGACCCGGTTCGGGCCGTGAGGCTGCGATCCGTGCATTGCAGGCATGTGGTCTGGAAGTGACCAGCATCCGCGACGTTACCCCTGTGCCTCACAATGGATGCCGTCCGCCTAAGAGACGTCGTGTATAGTTTGGAAGAAGGTGCCGCTTGAGAAGGCAGCACTGTAAACAAAAACAGAAAGGAGCCAATAGAAATGGCAGTAAACAGAGTTCCGGTATTAAAGAGATGCAGATCCCTTGATCTTGATCCTACTTTTTTAGGATATGACAAGAAGTCCAACAGGACCTCCGCAAGGGCAGGTAAGAAGGTCAGCGAGTATGGCCTGCAGATGAGAGAGAAACAGAAAGCAAAATTTATTTACGGTGTGTTAGAGAAGCCGTTCAGAAATTACTATAAGAAGGCCGACAGAATGAAAGGCCAGACGGGTGAAAACCTGATGGTTATGCTGGAGAGCAGACTTGACAGTGTTGTGTTCAGACTTGGTTTTGCCCGTACGAGAAGAGAGGCCAGACAGGTAGTGGGTCATAAGCATTTTCTGGTAAGCGGCAAGCCCGTACAGACTCCGTCCTACCAGATCAAGGCAGGCGATGTGATCGAGGTGAGGGAAAAGGCAAGATCCCTGCAGAGATATAAGGATATCCTGGAGGTGACAGGCGGCAGACTTGTTCCCGAATGGCTTGATGTGGATCAGGAGGCAATGAAGGGAACCGTGAAATACCTTCCCACAAGAGAGATGATCGACGTTCCGGTAAATGAGATGCTTATCGTCGAGTTGTACTCCAAATAATTGCATATAAAAAGGAGGGTATTTGGGTGTTTGAATTTGAAAGACCGAATATAGAAGTAGTAGAGATCTCCGAAGATAAAAAATACGGTAGATTTGTAGTGGAGCCTTTGGAAAGAGGTTACGGCATTACCCTCGGCAATTCACTCAGAAGGATTATGTTGTCTTCCCTGCCCGGTGTGGCGGTGAGTCAGGTTAAGATTGAGGGCGTTCTTCATGAGTTCAGCTCTATTCCCGGTGTGAAGGAGGACGTGACGGAGATCGTCATGAACATCAAGAGCCTTGCCATCAAGAATAACAGCGACTCCAATGAAGTGAAGACTGCCTATATTGAGTATGAGGGCGAGGGGGTTGTGCGTGCTTCCGATATTCAGGTGGATCAGGATATCGAGATCTTAAATCCTGATCTGGTCATCGCTACCCTGAGCGGCAAGGATACAAAGCTTTATATGGAGCTGACTATCACAAGGGGCCGGGGCTATGTAGGCGCTGATAAGAATAAGACAGAGGATCTGCCGATCGGTGTGATCGCAATCGATTCCATCTACACCCCTGTAGAGAGAGTCAATGTCACTGTAGAAAATACCCGTGTGGGTCAGATCACAGACTATGATAAGCTGACGTTGGATGTATATACCAACGGAACATTAGTGCCGGATGAGGCTGTCAGCCTGGCGGCGAAGGTGCTCAGTGAGCACTTGAGTCTCTTCATCGATCTGTCCGAGAACGCTAAGACCGCAGAGGTTATGGTGGAGAAAGAGGACGATGAGAAGGAGAAGGTGCTGGAGATGAGTATCGATGAGCTGGAGCTCTCGGTACGCTCCTATAACTGCCTGAAGAGAGCCGGTATCAATACGGTGGAAGAGCTGACGAACAAGACTTCCGAGGATATGATGAAGGTCAGAAATCTTGGCCGCAAGTCTCTGGAGGAAGTGCTTGCGAAGTTAAAAGAATTAGGATTACAGCTGAATCCAAGCGATGAGGCGTGATATAGAGGTAAGCCCGAAGTGCACTCAGAAAGGAGCCGATTATGGCAAAATACAGGAAGCTGGGCAGAAAGTCTGACCAGAGAAAAGCATTACTTAGAAGTCAGGTTACCGCTCTTTTATACAATGGAAAGATCGTGACCACAGAGGCGAGAGCAAAGGAAGTGCGCAAGCTTGCAGAGCACCTGATCACTCTTGCTGTTAAGGAAAAGGATAATTTCGAGACCGTTAAGGTGACTGCCAAGGTAGCACGCAAGGATAAGGACGGCAAGAGAGTAAAGCAGATCGTGGATAAGAACACAAAGGCAGTTCTCTCTGAGACACATCGTGATAAGGACGGTAAGATCCTCCGAATCGAAAACGGTGTGACCGTGACAGTTTATGACGAGGTGGAGAAAGAGATCAAAAAAGATCTGCCCTCCAGACTGCATGCAAGAAGCCAGATGATGAAGGTACTTTATCCTGTTAGGGAGGTACCTGCTACGCCGGCAGGACGTAAGAAAAACACCAAGGAGGTCAATCTTGTGGATAAGCTCTTCGACGAGTACGGTCCCAAGTATGCGAACCGCCACGGTGGCTATACCAGAATCATCAAGATCGGACCTCGTAAGGGCGATGCAGCGATGGAAGTAGTTTTAGAGCTGGTATAAAATATAAGCTGACAAAAATCGAGTGCGAATGCGCTCGATTTTTTGTATGTGCAATATTAAAAGGGGATAGAAAAAAGGACAGGATTCTGTTATAATACTTTCATGGAGAGAGTGTGCCGTCAGAACAAAGGAGGCATATATGACCAAAGAAATGAAAATGGTAGTCAACGCTATCGTTGATGAGATGGGAAGAATGGAGGAGCGGCTCGTCGAGCGAATGGATCGCTGCTTTGACGAGGTGGATCGTTGGTTTGAGCAGGTGGATCAACGCCTTGATTCCCTGCAACATGAAGTCAATGCCTGCAAGTTGAGCATTGATGCGATCAATTTGCGGCTGAATCAGCACGAGGAAAAATTACTATTGCTGTAGAAAACAATAGTTGCATAAGAAGAAAGGACAGCGTAAACAAGGGAGCGGAAATGCTCCCTTTCTTCTATATTATATATGCATATTTCATCAGTCCAGCTTTTTTTGAAAATGCTGATAATCCTTTGTGGAATTCCAGTTGCCGCCCCAGGTGAAGCCGTGTTCGGTAAAGAGGCGGTAGCAGAGATCGTTCTCGTCAATCTTGTATGCGAAGTTTTGGCTGCGGTCAGCGTATATTTCACTACCGGGCGGGGAGATATAGGTGCTGCCGTCGCCGTTCTTGTTATAGACTACATAGGGATTGTAGTAAGGGTTTACGTCAATGGCAAGTCCGTAGGCGTGTTTAGATAGGCTCGTGGTGCCGTCCACGACCCGATAATTAAAACAGGAGGTGTTATTATCCGCCATGGAGGCGGTGTCGTCGCCATCATACTCATCGACCAGGCGGACACGCTCGATACGATAGTCATTCCGGTAAAGCTCATAGAAGATCTCCACCATATCCTGGGCGACAGCCTGATTGCAGATTAGCTCGCCGGTCTGCTCTTCGCCGTCAAAGTCGAGATATAAAAGTCCCACATAAGCAAGATCTTCATATGGGACGGTGCAGCCGCTTTCAGGATAGGAAATGCCGGTGATCCTGTCTTTGACCTCATCGGTTAAAGGTTCATAATAGAAGCCCTCTTTGTAGGTAGTACGCTCCGGATGCTCGGACATAGTTTGGTTCTCCTCTGCAGACTCACTGCTGTTACCATCATCATATGCGGGGGGCTTGTCCTGAGTGACAGGAGAGGCGCTTTCTGAAGTTCCCTGATCCACGTTGTTTTTATCAGCAGATGACGAGGATGTCGTTTCTGACACAGATGTTTTGACTGGTTCAGTCGAAGCATCTTCTGTGGCATTTTCCTCAGAATCTGTAGCTTTCTGCGTACCATAGGCAAGCTCCGGATTGTTTTGGGCATATTCCAAAAGGGTCTCTTCGCCTGTCAGATAACGCGCCAAAAAGGCACATATCATAATAAAGAGCAACAGGAAGAAGATGGGCTTTGCCGCCTGCTGTAACAAAGGTTTTATATTTTTCATGTGAGTTGTTACCTCCGTATTTGTCAGTATATCACATCTCAGATGCCATTATAGTGAAACATTTAAGAAAGAATTGCAACGCAATTCTTTGGTCGCAGGATGCCGATCCTGCGACGATTATATCATAAACACGGTTGCCAAAACAGTCCCCTTGTTTTTTCTACTCTAATCTAGTACAATAGCGGTGGTGAAAACATCCAATTTTGCGTTGGATGGGCTGGCAGAGAAAATGTCGTCGAAAGACGAATGAAGGAAACGTGCATGGGAATCATCAAGACAGACAAATTGACATTTGAATATATCAGGCGGGATGAGGAAGGAAATGTGGAAGGCATCACCTGCGCGGTGGATGAGGTGGATCTGGACATCAAGCAGGGAGATTTTATTGCGATTCTGGGACATAACGGCTCGGGAAAATCCACGCTTGCCAAGCATATCAACGCTATTCTCTATCCCACAGAAGGAACCGTGTGGGTGGACGGCATGGACACGCAGGAGGAGAAGCATCTGTGGGATATCCGGCAGGAGGCGGGAATGGTATTCCAGAATCCGGATAACCAGATCATCGGACAGGTGGTGGAGGAGGATGTGGGTTTCGGCCCGGAAAATATGGGAGTCCCCACCAAGGAGATCTGGGAGCGTGTGGAGGAGAGCCTGAAAGCGGTAGGAATGTATGAGTATCGCAAGCACTCGCCCAATAAGCTGTCGGGCGGGCAGAAGCAGCGGGTATCTATTGCGGGCGTCATAGCCATGCATCCGAAGTGTATCATTCTGGACGAGCCAACGGCCATGCTTGATCCGAACGGGCGAAAAGAAGTGATTCGGGCAGTGCGGGCGCTGAATGATGTGGAAGGGATCACGGTGGTATTGATCACCCATTATATGGAAGAGATCATTCACGCGGATATGGTTTACGTCATGGACCAGGGACATATTGCCATGGAAGGAACGCCCAGAGAAATCTTTTCCAGAGTGGACGAATTAAAGGAGCTGAGGCTGGATGTTCCCCAGGTGACGCTTCTGGCTCATGAGCTGAGAAAAAAAGGTGTGAATCTGCCGGAAGGCATTTTGACGATAGAGGAGTTCGTAGAACAATGTCTCTTATTTTAGATCATGTAAATTATGTATATGGAGAGGATACGGCTCTGGCGGTACACGCGCTCAAAGATGTGAACCTGGTGATCCCGGACGGGCAGTTCATCGGTTTGATCGGGCATACCGGTTCAGGAAAATCTACGCTGGTACAGCACCTCAACGGGCTGATCAAGCCCACATCAGGCGCAATCTATTATAACGGCGAGGATATCCACGAAAAAGATTATGATAAAAAGAAGCTGCGCAGTAAAGTGGGGTTGGTATTCCAGTACCCGGAGCATCAGCTTTTTGAGATCGATGTGTTTAAGGATGTGTGCTTCGGGCCGAAGAATCTGGGACTTTCTCAGAAGGAGGCGGAGCTTCGCGCCTATGCAGCTCTCAAACAGGTCGGGATCGAGGATGAATATTTTTACCAGTCGCCCTTTGATCTGTCCGGAGGTCAGAAGCGGAGAGTGGCGATCGCGGGTGTGCTTGCCATGAAGCCGGAAATTCTGGTTCTGGATGAGCCTACGGCAGGGCTGGATCCTAAAGGGCGTGATGAAATCCTGGATCAGATCGCAAAGCTGAAGGAGGAGACGGGGATCACGGTGATTCTGGTATCCCACAGCATGGAGGATGTGGCGAAATATGTGGAGCGGATCATTGTTATGAACCACGGAAGTGTTCTTTATGACGATGCGCCGAAAGAGGTTTTTCGGCATTATAAGGAGCTGGAACAGGTGGGACTTGCGGCTCCTCAGGTGACTTATATCATGCAGGCGCTCGCTAAAAAAGGAATGCCTGTGGATACCTCGGCCACGACCGTGGAAGAAGCGGTGCAGGAAATATTAAGAAAAATGCCACAGAAAAAAATATTGAAGGAGAAGGCGTAGGTTTTTAAATGATACGAGATATTACATTGGGCCAGTATTATCAGGCGGATTCCGTCATTCATAAACTGGACCCGCGGGTAAAACTGGTAGCTACCCTCTGCTTTATCATTTCACTTTTTGTGGTGGACAGCTGGGTAGGGTATGTGGCGGCGGCGGTCTTTCTTGCAGTGATGATCCGACTGTCTAAGGTTCCCTTCCGATTTATGGTAAAGGGAATGAAGGCGATCGTTTTTATTCTGCTGATTACGGTGGTGTTTAATCTCTTTTTGACGCCGGGAGAGCCGCTTGTCACGGTCTGGAAGTTTACGATCACGGAGGAGGGGCTGCGGATCGCTGTGATGATGGCGGTCAGATTGTCCTTTCTCATTGTGGGGTCTTCCCTGATGACATTGACAACCACACCGAATAGCCTGACGGATGCGATGGAGAAGCTGATGGGGCCTTTAAAATATTTGAAGGTGCCTGTGCACGAGGTGGCGATGATGATGTCCATTGCCCTTCGTTTTATCCCGATCTTACTGGAGGAGACGGATAAGATCATGAAAGCGCAGATCGCCAGAGGAGCGGATTTTGAGAGCGGCAACCTGATCAAGAAGGCCAAGGCTATGGTACCTCTCCTTGTGCCTTTGTTTATCTCGGCTTTTCGTCGTGCCAATGATCTGGCTATGGCAATGGAGGCAAGATGTTATCGGGGCGGAGAGCATCGCACCAAGATGAAACCCCTGCGCTATCACGCCGCGGACAGAGTGGCCTACTGTGTATTGCTTTTGTATTTTGCAGGGTGTGTGGCGATACGGGTATGGCTGTGAGGAAAATGCTGCTGTTGCCATAGATGATGAGAGATGGACATCTGAGGAATAGAATTGTGAAAAGAGTTATGTTAACCATAGCCTATGATGGAACGGCTTATTGCGGCTGGCAGCTGCAGCCGGGAAAAGAGACCATAGAGGGAGTTCTAAATCGCCGTCTGAGAGAGCTTACCGGGGAATCGATCGAGGTGATCGGTGCAAGCCGTACCGATTCCGGGGTGCACGCTCTGGGCAACATCGCCGTATTTGATACGGAGAGTC
>CAMWMO010000004.1 GCA_947175305.1 uncultured Lachnospiraceae bacterium | reverse complement strand
GAAAATTCTGACGGAAGGGAGGCCGTAGGAAATGGGCGTACAGGAGGTACAGGGCAAAAACGGGATACCGGCATACCAGAAAAATAAGAAAGCGGGCCGGGCGGAAGGATTTCAGGAGAGCCTTTTGCAGAATCTGAAAAATCGGGATCAGGAAAAGAGCGCTGCGGCGGACGCGGAGCCGAGAGCGAGGACGGAAGAGCAGTCCGGCGTGGGCAGGGTCGGTATGACGTCTGGTGTTCGCGTCAATGCGGTAATGCTGACAGAGGCTTTGCAGACTGCGGAGGTGAGACATATGAGCTATGAGGAGAGCGATCATATAAGAATCGCCGTGACAGAAGGATATACCCTGAAAGGCAAGATTCAGGACGAGGATGCACAGGTCTATGTGGAGGCAAAATATGAGGACGGCAGGCTGGAGGCATACCAGGTGGATATGGCGAAGGTCTCCGGAGAGACGGAGCATATGATCGAACGGTTTGCACTGGAGACCGTGGAGGAAGCGTAACATTTCGGAGGAGAGAAAGATATGATAAGCAATAATTTATATGGCTATAAAACACCTAACACCACATACAATGCGGCGGAACTGTTGGCGAAGCAGGTGGCGTCGGCAAATAAGTGGAAGATGGAAAAAATGGAAGGAGACATCGATCCGAACAGCTTTGCTGCCAAGTTAAAGCGTGCGGACGAGTATGCGGAGTCGGGAGAGCACAACGGCGCAACAGACTCCATCGGAATCATTCTGCGCCAGATGGATGAGCCGACGCCGGGGAAGCCGGTGACGAAAGATGTATGGCACAACGGGGCCCATGTATCGATCACCAGGGACGCTTTGTATGGCAACACCATCACCATAGGCGGCAGCGCCAACCCGGATTGGATTTCAGTGAGTACCTCTGTGGGAACGGTGAAGATTGACTTGAATGACACGACCAGCTTGATGAAGTGCCTGGATATGTTCTCTCCGGAAGACATCAATCTCATCATGAAAAAGATTATGGAGGTGAAGCAGGCAAGAGAGGCGCTGAGCGAGATAGACCGTATGCAGGATGAACTGATGAAGAATGATAGTAAGAAAGAAGAGAATGGCGACAGTGACGGCGAACAGTCCGTAAGCGAGGCTGTGGGTGTGGTCAGCGCGGAGGAGATGCGAAAGTTAGAGGGAACACGGGAAAAGAAATTTGTGGGCTGACCGGCTTGCCCCCATAAGCGAAATGGTGTTAGAATAGAGGAACAGAATGCTTATGGAGAAGGAGACGCTTGCAGACCGATGCAGAAGAAAATAGCGATCATAAATGATATTGCGGGATACGGAAGATGCGCCATGACGGTGCTTCTTCCGATTATTTCTTATATGGGAGTGCAGGCATGTCCTCTGCCAACCTCCATCTTTTCGAGCAATACCGCTTTCCCCTATTTTTTCCGGGATGATTATACGGACCGGATGGAGGAGTATATCGAGAATTGGGGAAAGATTGGTCTCTCTTTTGACGGGATTGCCACGGGTTATCTGGGGTCCGTGAGACAGATTGACATCGTACGGAAGTTTATTCAGGACTTTTCTGAAGAGAAGACATTGGTGGTCGTGGATCCCGTGATGGGGGATCATGGGAAGCTATACTCTGCCTATACAGTAGAGTTATGTACAGAACTTAGGAAGCTGGTCGCTCTGGCGGATATCATCACGCCGAATCTGACGGAGGCCTGTCATCTCGTGGGCGCTCCCTACCGGGAAACGGGTTGGAAGAAGAAGGAGCTGTGTGCCATGGCGGAGCGTTTGGCGGCTATGGGTCCTTCTCAGGTGGTCATTACAGGGATTCCCCAGGGAGAATATATTGCGAACTATGTGTATGTGAAGAAGGGGCAGGAAGATGCGGCCCGTTTTATCCGCGTGCAAAAAGCAGGGACGGAGCGCTGCGGCACAGGGGATGTGTTCTCAGCTATTATTGCGGCGGACGCCGTAAACGGTGTGCCCTTTGACAGATCCGTGAAAAAGGCTTCCGGCTTTGTGAAGCAGTGCATCCAGACGGCGCTGGAACTGGAAACACCCGCCACAGACGGCGTTCCCTTCGAGGAGATTTTGTATCGTCTGAAGCGGGTGTGAAGCAGTGGCGCTCGAAAACCTGCGATTAGGAGGATAACGGATATTCCAGTTCAAAGGGATATCCGTCTTTTTTATTTTCTTCCGAGAGTGTATCGGTCTCGATGACGCAGAAATCGTCGCTCTTGATCACTTCTTTCATTTCCTCGCGTATTGATTCAAAGTCTGCTATATGGGCAGAGATCCTGCGGCAGGCAAAATCGCCTTGGTCGATGGTGCGGATAGTCTGTGCCGAAGTCTCTGTGGCGGGCGTATCGTCGGTGATCGTGAGGAACATATGACGCTGGTATTTGCCGTCATGATACTCATGCAGCACGCCGGAAGGATATGCCACGATCGTTCCCATCTGCTGGGCGGTGACAAAAAGCTTCAGGATATGCTGTCCGTAATACTTGGGGACATCGATGTCTTCCAGAGGAACCGTGAGCATTTTACGGCTTACGATCTCGTTGTGATAGAAGCCGTCGGGCAGCAGGATGCCGCTCTTGCTCTCGGGTATCCGGGCAAATCCCGTTACGGGGCTTGCCATATTCTGCAGTGTATCCTGCAGGGTGGCAAGGCAGTTGTGAATGTCCAGAATCCGCTGCTCCGCCAGAATCTTACCGTCGTAGAGAAGCTTTTGCAGATTGATGGAAGTATTTTCCACGTAATTATTCAGATCTTTCAGCGGAATCCCCAGCTTCAGGCATACGGTGATCGCATCCAGAAGATAGAGCTGTTCCTTTGTATAATAGCGATAGTTGGTCTCTGTGTTTACAAATGCCGGTTTCAAAATACCGATCTGGTCGTAGTAACGCAGAGATTTGATGCTCACATTCTTTAATTTAGATACTTTTCCGATAGACATATACTGACTCATAATAAACACTCCAACATTCGATCAAAATACCGATATTTCCTAGTTCTGCGCCAAACTATACCCGTGGGTCAGAGTTGGCTAAGTCATATTTTGTCACATCTTTCGGGGAAAAACAAGCCCTTTTGGGAAACTAGTGGTCATAAAAAAATCCGCATACAAGATGCTGTATGCGGATTTTTATCGCGTTTAAATTATAACTATATTGCGGTTAGCCCATTGTCACAACGACATCATACGCAGTCTTTCCTTTCTCATAAGGCACTACGCAGCCTTCTACGGCCTTGCCGTCCACGGTGATGGATTTCACACCCTTCTCCACGTTGTCAGGATTTACAACCTTAATATTGTAGGTGCCTTCCCGGAATTTTCTGGTGAGAGTGAAGTCACCGAAGCCCTTCGGTACGCAGGGATCGATGCTCAGACCCTGATGGGTAGGATAAACGCCCAAAATATGCTGAGACACATTCACGAAGGTCCATGCCGCCGTACCGGTCAGCCAGCTGTTCTTCGCCTCGCCGTGTGTCTTTGCGTCTGCGCCCGCTACCATCTGGGAATAAACATAAGGCTCTGTGCGGTGAATCTCACTAAACTCTTCCACATAAGCAGGGCAGGTCTTCTGATAGATCTCGAAAGCTCTGTCGCCGCGTCCGATCACGGTCTCCGCGATGGAAACCCAGGGATTGTTGTGACAGAAGATACCTGCGTTCTCCTTATATCCCGGCGGATAGGAGGAAATCTCACCCAGCTCTAAGTGATACTTGGTGTAAGCGGGCTGCAGGATCATGACGCCGTATTTGCTATCCAGTTTTTCCTTTACGGAATCTAACGCTTTCTGAGCCAGTCCCTCTTTTACGCCGATGCCGGCAAGAGGACAGAAGCCGTTGGATTCGATGTAGATCTGTCCCTCTTCACATTCCTTGGAGCCGATCTTCTTACCGTAAGCGTCGTAGGCGCGGACAAACCATTCACCGTCCCAGCCATCCTTCAATACGGCGTCATACATTTTCTGTACTTCGGTGCGGGCACGATCCGCTTCCGCCTGATCGTCCATCAGTTCACAGAGCTGCGCATACTCTTCGCCGTACTTGACGAACATGCCGGCGATGAACACGGATTCCGCCACAGGACCCTCGGAAGGACCGAAAGTCTGGAAGGATTCTCCGGGATGCTCTGAGAAGCAGTTTAAATTCAGGCAGTCATTCCAGTCGGCACGGCCGATCAGGGGCAGAGCGTGAGGCCCCTTGTGGTTTACTATGTACTCAAAGGAGCGTTTCAGGTGCTCCATCAGAGGCTTGGCCTGATTCATATCGTTGTCAAAAGGAACCATCTCTGTCAGAAGAGAGGTGTCACCCGTCTCGCGCACATAAGCGGAGGCGCCTGCGATCAGCCACAGCGGATCATCGTTAAAGCCGCTGCCGATGTCGGAGTTGCCCTTCTTCGTGAGAGGCTGGTACTGATGGTAAGCGCTGCCGTCCGGGAACTGGGTGGAGGCAATGTCGATGATACGTTGTCTCGCCCGGTCGGGAATCAGATGTACGAAGCCCAGAAGATCCTGACAGGAATCGCGGAAGCCCATACCGCGGCCGATGCCGGACTCATAGTAGGAAGCGGAACGGGACATATTAAAGGTCACCATACACTGATACTGATTCCAGATATTGACCATGCGGTCCACTTTATCGTTGGAGGACTTCACGGTGTACTTGGATAACAGATCGCTCCAGTATGCGTTCAGGGCAGCGAAAGCCTTGTCCACATCAGCGTCGGTCTGATATTTTGCAAGCATTTCGTTCGCCGGCTTTTTATTGATGATGCCGGGAGACTCCCACTTTTCGTCCTCGGGATTCTCCAGATAGCCCAGAACGAAGACAAAGGTCTTGCTCTCGCCGGGCTCTAAGGTCACATTGATCTGATGGGAAGCAATGGGTGACCAGCCGTTTGCGATTGAGTCAGTCGCCTTGCCGTTCTCTACAACTTCCGGATTTGCCACACCGCGGTAAGCGCCCAGAAAAGCGTCGCGGCTGGTGTCGAAACCGTCAACAGGAGCGTTTACGGAATATACCGCATAGTGGTTTCTGCGCTCTCTGTACTCTGTTTTGTGGTAGATGGTCGATCCGATCACCTCTACTTCACCGGTGTTTAAGTTACGCTGGAAGTTACGGGAATCGTCGTCCGCATTCCAGAGACACCATTCTACATAGGAGAAAAGCGAAGCGGTCTTTTTCGTGTCGCTTAAATTGGTCAGCTTCACCTGGCCGATCTCACAGTTGTCGTCCATGGGGATAAAGGTGAGGACGGAAGCTTCAAGCTTATTCTTTTCGCCCGTGAAACGACTGTAGCCGATACCGTGGCGGCACTCATAGCGGTCAAGCTCTGTCTGGGTGGGTTTCCAGCCGGGATTCCAGACAGTGTCCCCCTCCTTGACATAGAAGTATTTGCCGTTGATGTCAAGCGGTACATCGTTGTAGCGGTAGCGTGTTATGCGAAGAAGCTTCGCATCCTTGTAGAAGGTGTAGCCGCCGCAGGTGTTGGAGATCAGCGAAAAGAACTCGTTACAGCCCAAATAGTTGATCCAGGGTAAGGGTGTTTTAGGTGTGGTGATGACGTACTCGCGGTTAGCGTCGTCAAAGTAACCAAATTTCATAGATTCATTCTCCTTTTTTTGTTTGTTAAACGTTTACGTAAGTATCGATAAACAAATTATACCGAAGAAATGATAAAAATGCAATAAATATATATTTTTCCTCAAATGCGCAGAAAGAACCGAAATACATTGCATTGATTAAGAATGTGTTGTATAATAATAACGCGAAAACGATTAAGCGAATAAGGCACATACAGACCGTGACGAACTTCGTAAAATAAGGGGATTTTAATATGGTATCCATGAAAGATATTTCTGCGGTCTGTGGCGTATCCGTGGCGACAGTCAGCAAGGCGTTGAATGATCAGAATGATGTGGGAAAAGAGACCAAAAAGCGGATCCGACAGGTGGCGGAGGAGATGGGGTACTTTTCAAACTCGGCGGCCAAGATGCTCAAGACGAACCGCAGCTATAACGTGGGCGTACTTTTTGCCCATGAAGATTACAGCGGCCTGACCCACGATTATTATGCTTTTGTACTGGACAGTCTGAAGCGCACTGTAGAGGAGAAGGGCTACGATATTACCTTCATCAATACCGCGAAACAGAAGACCGGGGCGCTGAGCTATCTTGGTCACTGCAGATCTCGTGGCTTTGACGGCGTTGCTATCGTCTGTACGGATTTTTATTCTCCGGATATTCTGGAGTTAGTCAGGAGCGATATCCCTACGGTAACGTTGGATCACCTTTTTAATGATGTCTGTGCGGTCATGTCTAACAATGTGCATGGGATGCAGGAACTGCTCACATACGTTTATGAGAAAGGACACCGCAGGGTGGCCTATATCCACGGGGCGGACTCTTCGGTTACCCAGAGCAGACTGGCTTCCTTTTACCGCACCGCGGGTCAGCTTGGCCTTACGATACCGGATGAGTATATCTGCATGTCGCCTTATCGTGATACCAAGGGCGCTTACTTGCAGACGATGCGGCTTCTCCATTTGCAGGAGCCTCCTACGTGTATCCTTTATCCGGATGATTTTTCCGCCTTTGGCGGGTTTAATGCGATTCAGGAGATGAGACTCCGGGTGCCGGATGATATTTCCGTTGCCGGTTATGACGGCATCCGGATTGCCCGGCATATCGAGCCTACGCTGACCACACTGCGTCAGGATACGGCAGAGCTGGGACGGCAGATGGGGGAGAAGCTCATTAGTCTGATCGAGAATCCCAAGACTACACTGGTGGAGACCATCGTGGTGGAGGGGCATGTGTTTGAAGGTAACTCTGTGGCAGATATCAACGAAAAGGGAGAGCAGCATGCCGTCACAGATCATATTTGACCAGAGCAAATTAAAAGTTTATGATGGTCTTACGAGGCTGTGTGAGTTTGCCGGGAAGAGCGAGGCGTGGCAGCAGACGCTTTGGAGCGAATTTTTGCAAAGCAGAGAGCTTTATGATGCGTTCCTGTATTATCTTGAAAACCACAGTCTGCCGGAATTTCCGAAATGTGAGGGATATTCTTTAGCGGACTGTTATGTGTGGCAGATGGAGCAGGATAACCTGCGCAGGGATACCGGAAAGAACACGGCGCAATGTAATAAAGAAGATATGGTACTCAGGTCGTTTCAGACGATGGCCGATATGCGAAGAAATCCGGCGGCTTTTTTGAAAAAGTTTAGCGACTGGAGAGGCATGGATCAGACCACATAAGAAAAAGGAAGCAGGTATGGATCGAATAGAGTTTATAGAAAGATTACAGCGCGCTCTTGCCGGCGGTGTGAACAGCTCTCAGGTGGCGGAGAATGTGCGGTACTATCAGGAATATATTGATGTAGAGATCAGGAAGGGCAGAAGCGAGGAAGAGGTCCTGACGAGTCTGGGAGATCCGAGGCTTCTTGCCAAGAGCATCATAGAGGCGAATAAACGTGCCGGGGTCAACGAGGGCACCAATTGGAACTATGACGAGGAGACGGCAGACGGCGCATATGAAACGAGACAGGACAGAGCGTTCGGCGGGGAGAAAATGGTCCGTATGCCGACTTGGCTGCTCCTTCTGATCGTGGGTGTGGTCGCGATCCTGATCATCGGCGTGATCTTTTCAGTCATATCCTTTATAGCGCCGATCCTGATTCCGGTGCTCATCATCGTGCTGATAGTGAATTATGTAAAAAGCCGGTAGCGCAGAAACGGCAGCATATTATATAAAATACAACAGACTGTTTATCGAAATAAACAGTCTGTTGAGGGGAGTATAAATAATTAATATAAGGGTCTGTAGGCGGAGAATGAAGGGGTATCTCCGTCTACATTTATTATTATATCACTTTTAGGATAAAAAACAATAAAGAATAGTACCAAAGTACCAGCCTGCATTTTGGTGGTTTTGAATAAAAAAATGGTACTAAAGACCTATGTCGTGACTGAATAAGTTTGATTTTATCTTCTCATACTATTTCTGTAACATGAAACCAATCAGGAGGTATGGAAGATGTCTAAAAATGATTTTAACCAGAACAGCCAGCAGAGTGAGAAACAGCAGAACAAGAACAACCAGAACAATTCGAAGAACAGTTCTAACAACAACTCCAGCAACAGCACAAAGAACAGCTCGGATAACAGCAGCAAGGATAACTACTAGGCAGGACCCGGTCTGAAGGGGGCGCAAGGAGCGTCCCCTTTTGTGCTGTGAAAGGAAAACAAAGTTGACAGGTTTTTATCTACGGCATAAAATGTAGCTATGGAAAAATTAGAGTATATCGTGCCCTGTCATTTTGGACTGGAGGCCGTTTTAAAAAGAGAGATCACCGATCTGGGTTTGGAGATCACCTGTGTGGAGGATGGCAGAGTTACCTTAGCCGGAGACAGACAGGCGCTGTGTCGTGCCAATATATTTCTGCGCAGTGCGGAGCGGGTGCTCATTAAGATAGGAAGCTTTTATGCGGAGAGCTTTGAGGAGCTTTTTCAGGGGACCAGAGCGCTTCCCTGGGAAGCGTACATTCCGAAGGACGGCAGATTCTGGGTGGCCAAGGCGGCCAGCGTAAAGAGCAAGCTGTTCAGCCCCTCGGATATTCAGTCTGTGATGAAAAAGGCTATGGTGGAGCGCATGAAAAGCGTTTACCACATAGACTGGTTTGCAGAGAACGGTGCATCCTATCCGATCCGGGTATTTATTAAGAAGGACGAGGTGACCGTGGGACTGGATACCTCGGGAGAATCCTTACATAAACGGGGATATAGAAAACTTACCGCAAAGGCGCCTATCGCAGAAAATCTGGCGGCGGCGCTGCTCATGCTGACGCCCTGGCGGGGCGACCGCATTCTTGTGGACCCTTTCTGCGGCAGCGGAACGATCCCCATTGAGGCGGCAATGATGGCGGCTCATATCGCGCCTGGGAAAAACAGAACCTTTCTGGCAAAAGAGTGGGAACATCTTTTCCCTGAAAAACTCTGGCAAAGAACATTGGAGGAAGCAAAGGCGGCAGAGACACCGGAGGTGGAGACCCAGATCCAGGGATATGACATAGATGACGAGATGGTCTCCATTGCCAGAGCCAACGCGAAAATGGCAGGTGTGGAGCATCTGGTGCACTTTCAGAGACGGGGCGTCGATCAGCTCAGCCATGCCAAAAAATACGGGTTCATTTTGACGAATCCGCCTTATGGAGAGAGACTGGAGGATAAGGATAATCTTCAGGCTTTGTATCGGACGCTGGGAGAACGGTATCAATCGCTGGATTCCTGGTCCATGTATCTGATCACGGCCTATGAGCAGGCGGAGAATGCCATCGGCAGGAAGGCGGATAAAAACAGAAAGCTGTATAATGGCATGATGAAGACTTACTTTTATCAATATATGGGGCCCAAGCCCACCGGGAGCAGAAGATAAGAAATGCAGCAGCAAAACAGTTTAATGAAAAGTACATTGGTATATTGTATCCTTTTTGTAGCGTCAGCGATGAGTGTGATGCTGTATTATTCGGCGACAAAGACGGTGGGTGTGACAGATTTGGCGCAGGATGAGGTGGTTCAATCCGTAAAGAAGGAGGAGCCTGTTGCGGTCACACCGACGGAGGGGAACATTATAAATATTGACCGATCAAGTCAAAGTACAAACTTTTTTTGTATTCCCATGCCGGAAACGGTGAAGGCAGAAGAGGTGGTCTTAGAGAATCACTATATGAACAAGGAATTGTGGGTGAGTATTCAGTCTGCAAAGACTCAGGAATGTGAGGAGTTTTACAGACTGAACAGCGTTTACGGAGATTGCGAGAGCGTGGTGGAGGGGCATTTCGAGGCGTCGCAGGAGAGAGCCTGTCTTCGGTTTGCGCTGACAGGAGTGTATGAGTACCGCAGTATCTTTGAGGATCATACGCTGTATGTGGAATTTGTACCGCCCAAGGAGAACGACGAGAGAATTATTGTGGTGGATCCTGCTTACGGCGGCGGCGAGACGGGCGTTGCCGTGGATGGAATCTTGTCGAAGGACATTACACTGAATATTGCCCAGGCTTTGAAGGCGTTGTTTGATGAAAGCGATGTGAAAGTGTACTATACAAGAATGGACGACAGCAATCCGGCGGCGGCAGACAGGGTGGAGCTTGCGGCGGCTACCAAGGCCGATATGCTGATCCGCATTGAGGTGAGCGGTGACGAGAACAGTAAGCTCTATGGCACGGCGGCAGTTTATAACAGTAAATTTTTTATCCCCGGCTTCGGAAATGTAGAGCTGGCGGATCTCTTAGAGCGGGAGGTAGTCACGTCGATCAGCGGTAAGGCGGGCGGCCTGATCGAGGCGTCCCAGACGGATGAAGTGATCTCCGGCGCTACGGTGCCGGCGGCGGCTATCCGGGTAGGGTATCTTACGAACAGTCAGGAAGCTATTTTGTTGCAGCGCGAGGATTATATCAAGCGGATCGCGGAGGGAATCTACAACGCGGTTGAAAAAGCATATGAGCAGTGATGGAAATTGGAGTGCGAAGGAAATGCGGCAGATTATATTTGCGACGGGAAATCAGGGGAAAATGCGGGAGATACGTGCCATTTTGGAGGATATGAAGTGGGATGTGGTCTCCATGAAGGAGGCTGGGATCGATCCTGAGATCGAGGAGAACGGTGCAACCTTTACAGAGAATGCAGTGATCAAGGCGCAGACAGTGGCAGATGCTCTTGCTGTGGAGAAGAAAGTGCGGGAATGTGTGGTGCTTGCTGACGACTCCGGGCTGGTGATCGACTGTCTGAACGGGGAACCGGGCATTTACTCCGCCAGATATCTCGGGGAGGTGACTCCATTTTCAGAGAAGAGTGCAGATCTGCTCAGACGGATGAAGGATGTGCAGGAGGAAGATCGGACCGCCAGATTCGTCTGTGCCATTGCGGCAGTCTTTCCGGATGGCGAGGTGGTCACCACCGAAGGGATTGTGGAGGGAAGGATCGGTTATGAGTTGAAGGGCGACAATGGCTTTGGATACGATCCGATCTTTTATCTGCCGGAGTACGGGCGCACGGCGGCAGAGCTGACGGATGAAGAGAAAAATCAGATCAGCCACAGGAGCAGGGCGCTGGAGCTGATGAAGGCGGAACTAAAGAAAAGGATGTTTGGATAATTGTTATGAAAGTGTTGATCGTGAGTGACAGCCATCGTCACAATGAAAATCTGCTTACCGTTCTGGAAAAGACAGGGCCTTATGATATGATGGTACATTGCGGTGATGTGGAGGGGAGCGAGTATACCATAAGCGAGGCGGCGGGCTGCCCGGTGGTGATGGTACAGGGAAATAATGATTTCTTTTCTGCCCTTCCCAGAGAGCAGGAGTTTATGATCGGCCGATATAAAGTCTGGCTGACCCACGGGCATCATTATTATATTGCCATGAACACGGAGACGATCAAGCAGGAGGCCAGAGCCAGGGAAGTGGATATCGTGATGTGCGGGCACTCTCACAGACCGGTGATCGATATCGGAAATGATATTACTTTGATCAATCCGGGCAGTATCAGCTACCCCAGACAGGAGAATCGAAAACCCAGTTATATCATTATGGAGATAGACAGAGACGGCGAAGCACATTACACCTTGAATTATGTTTCATAATAGGGTGAAAAAAATAATAGAAAGCGGTTGACAGAAAAAAAACCGTATTATATAATGAGAAATGCGTTGTGAGAATTCGGCGCGGGATCCTTGCGGGGTGTGGCTCAGCTTGGCTAGAGCGCCTGGTTTGGGACCAGGAGGTCGCAG
>CAMWMO010000003.1 GCA_947175305.1 uncultured Lachnospiraceae bacterium | reverse complement strand
AAGTATAACCAGAACAAATAGTAAAGCAAAATTAACAGGTTTGGTAGTCAGGTGTCTTGTTTTATAAGAATATATTTTACATGGATAATGCCTGTTAAGAAATCGGAAGAATAGATTTCAAAACATACAGGCATTTGTCCATGTAAGATGCGTGGATTATAAATAAAATGAGAAAAATTAGAGTGGGAATGATTGATAGTGGAATCAATCAGTGCGTGATAAAAGGAAAAGTAACGCAGGAAAATTTTTGCAGAATAGAAGATGATGCGTATAGAAATGCCGATATAAACGGTCATGGATCTATGTGCGCAAGTATTATAGAGAGAATGACAAAGTTGGAATTAGAATTTGTGTCGGCAAAAATTTTTCATAGAGAGTTGAGGGCAACGGAGCGGCAGATCGTAGAGGCGTTGACTTATATGATGGATATGCGGGTAGATATTATTAATATGAGTTTAAGCGTTTCGTTATCGGATTCAGAATTGCTTAGGAAATTATGTCATCAATTGAATGAATTGGGGATTATCTTAGTTTCTGCTTCCGCTAACAGCGGTAAGGAAACATTATTTGATAGCTTTGGCAATGTGGTGACGGTTGTGGGAAGCAGTTTTTTTGATGGTACAATATATTGGTATCGGGGAAGTAAAGCAGTGTGCGACATTGAACCAATATTGGTACCCTGGTATGAAAATGAGTATGAATTTTTTGGAGGAAACAGTAAGGCGACGGCATTATTTACAGCAATCGTGATTAATGCAGAAGATATAAAACATCAAAGACTCGAAATAAATAAAGTAAATAAACATGCAAGTAAAAGTATGTGGGAGAAAACAGATTTACTAAGAGGAGGAATAGATGTACCGTCTACGGGGACAGGTAAAGTTAATTATTCAAAATTAATTGATCAACGTGAACTGATGCAGTGTGTGGAATGTGTGACCGGAATATCGGCAAAAAAATGGGCAGAGGAGAGGGATTGGTTTGCGAATGGCTTATTATTGACAGCTAATCAGGTGCAAAAAATATTGAGAGAACTTATTGCAAAAAACATAATAGTAATAGAAGAGGATGCAGAGATTTTTATGGAGTATTTCAGGAATCAGAATAGCTTTTTGAAATTCACGGGGTACTAAAGAATGGAGGTAACAATGTATCAATTGTCAACAAATTCAATTATTATGAAAAACAAAAATAAAGTGGTTCTCGGAAATCAACGAAATGGTAAATGGGTTCGGATAAGCGAGCAGGAATATAACGATTTGTGTAGGGTATTACATACAGATACTATTGATGAGAAGTATGCAAAAAAGATTGAAACGCTGTACCGTATCGGTATTTTGGTTAAAGATGATATTGAAAAAAATGAAAAAGATAAATTGAAATCATTATTGATTGCTATTACAAATAGATGTAATTTACGGTGTTTACATTGCGGCTTTTCAGCAGGGCCGGAAGAGACAGATCAACTCTCGTCTAAGGATATCAAAGAAATTATTGATGCAAACAGAAACATTGGCAGCATCACTCTTACCGGAGGAGAACCGCTGATTCATCCTGATTTTTGGGATATTGCAGATTATCTTGGAGAACATTTTAACGGGTCTAAAGGCTTGATGAGTAATGTGACACTGGTGAATCGTGATAACATAGATAGAATTGTAAGAAATTTTAACAATGTTTCTATTAGTTTAGATGCAGCAACTCCGGAGACTTGTAACTGCATACGGGGTGAAGGCGTATTTGAACATGCGATAGAAGTGGTTGGTATGCTGAAAGAGAAGGGATTGACCGATATTTCCATATCCTTTGTAGTTACAGACATAAATAGAAAAGAGCAGGATGCTTTTAAAAAGATGTGTGAAAATTTGGGTGTGAAACCGATGATTCGTTCCTTTTTTTCGATAGGACGTGGAAAGGAAAATGAAAACATATTAGAGAGCGGGCATGATAATTCTCATAAGATGTCGATAGAGGATGTGCCGGAAATCAGAAAAAAAATGCCGATAATAGGTACATGTGATGCTGCAGTTAAATCGTTATACGTTCAATATGACGGGAAAATATATCCCTGTCCCGTTGCGGCTGTTAATCCTGAGTTTTCGCTAAAGCATCTAAATGAATTAGAAACGAAGGACTTACAGTTACTTATAGATGGGAGACTGGCCTGTAGCGGATATTGTAAATTCGAGGATACCCTGTCAGAAAAGATAGAGTCCTGTGCGAAGTGTAAGGTGAAAAGTTTCTGCTGGGGATGTATTATTGATTATTTTATGTTTTTTGATAATGAAAATTCGAAGATGAAATTTTGCGATGAGCGGAAAAAACTTCTGGAAGAAGTGATATGGGGTGATTAGATGCCTTCTTTTACGATTTGGATGACAAACAAATGTAACCTTGCCTGCAATTACTGTTATGAGAAAAATAATGTAGATAGAATTGCGGATGAGAAGGTTATGGATATAGAGACAATGGTTGCTTTTATTAAGGGAAAAGCAGACCGATATAAAGAAAAAGACATTCTCATTAGTTTTCATGGAGGAGAACCTCTGTTGGAATATAATAGGATCAAGGAATATGTGGAGCGTTTGGAACAAATTTTTCGGGATAGAAGGCTTTTTTTCTTTTGACGACAAATGGTCTGCTTCTAAATAAGGAAAAAGCCGAATATCTGATGAATCATCTTACTGAGTTGTCAGTCAGCATAGACGGATGCAGGGAAGCTCATGATTTAAACAGAGTTTTTCCTAACGGACATGGTTCGTATCAGAAAGTAATGCAGAATATTGAACAATCGGGATTAGACAAAAGTAAACTGAGAATCAGAATGACAGTGACGGCTAACAACGTAGGGGATTTGGCAAGCGGTGTAGACAATCTGGTCATGCAGGGATTTCGTTGTATTGTTCCGGCTGTTGCTCTAGAAGATCCTGAATGGACGGAAGAAAGGTTTCAGATTCTGGAAAACGAGTTGATTAAGATCAAGGAAAAATATTATGGAAAAAACATACAGATTGCCATGATTGACCGATTGGAGATGAAGAAAAAAGGGCAATGCTCAGGGGGAATTACTACCTTTAATATCATGGAAAACGGAGATGTGTATCCGTGTGAGATGGTGGCAGGTAATAAATCGTTTCTGCTTGGGAATGTCGCAGATATCCATATAGATGAGGCGGAGTTGCGAAAACTATATGAGCACGATGGTTGCGGAGAATGCCGTGAATGCACTTATAAGATGTACTGCGAGGGAGTGCGCTGTAAATACATTAATATGAATAATACTGGTGATTTTCATACACCATCAGATATTCAATGTATGGTGGAGAATATAAAATACAGAATCTATAACTATATACCATAAAAGGGGAGGGGCATACGTTGAACTATGTATTGAATAGGATACCAGTCAGAAGAATACTGCGGGAAAAAGGGAAGAGTTTCTGCGTGATTGCAGCGGTGTTTTTTACGACGGCGCTGTTTGTGATGGTGTTTTCTGCGTTATTTTCTATCAAGGATGCAGCAGAGGAGATGATGCGAAGGTCAGCGCCCATGCTGGTGGATGCGACAATTCATGTGACGCAGGAAGAGTATGATCGTATTTGTGTGAATCCGCGAGCAGCGGAGGTGAGCAGAGGAATTTTCTGTGGGAGGACATTGGAGCCTTCCGGGGTAGGTTATATCGATTTTTTTAATCACGAGGATCAGATGGCGCAGTGGATGAAAGTTTTCCCGGTAGAAGGACGGATGCCGGAGAAGATTCATGAAATCGTAGTTTCCGACCAGTATCTGCGAGAGCGTGGGCTAACATACAGTGAAGGGATGTCGATAGAAATAACGTATTTCTATCCTCAGGATGAGCAGCTTACTTATACGGATACGTTTACGGTGACAGGGGTTTATAAAAGATCATCACTGCAGTTGGATCATGAGATAGTTGTGTCGGACGATTTTTACCGAGAAGCATGCGGGCGGTTAGAACAGAGCGGAATCAATCCGAAAGGGTATGCCGACAGGCTGGCGGGTGTGATGTTTTCTTCCCATTTAAATGTAAGAAAAGAGGCTTCATTGCTAGTTATGGAAGAAGACATTGATATGGAGGAGGGGCAGATTGTCTTAAACGACTTCTCTCTGTCTCAGAGTCTGGGCATGGACATGTGGGCGACGATATTTGCAATGGTTATTCTGGTTATGTGGCTTGGATATCTGTTTATTTCCAATATATTCCAGATTTCCGTGTCTAGAGACGCCAGATATTATGGCAAGCTGTCCACCAATGGTATCAATAAACGTGAAATCAAACGACTTATTCGCAGGCAGAATCGGCTCCTGTTTTTGGCGGGTGTGATTCCAGCGTTGCTTGCGGGGTATATTTTTTCTGGAGCCGTTTTGCCGGGCATTCTGAGCGGCTTCGCGACTGTGCAGATAGAACGAAGTAGAAATATCCTTATTTTTGTTTGGGCCTTCGTTTTTTCGTACGTAACTGTATTGGTAAGTGAAAGAAAGGCTATACGGATTGCGAAGAGCGCCTCCCCCCTAGAGATGAAAAGATATATTGGGGGATTAAAACAAGTGAAAGTCGCAGATGACGGAGACTGCCTGAAAAAGATCGCCATAAGGCAGTTTAAGTGCGATAAAAGGAAAGCTGTAAAAGTATGGATTTCCTTAGCCGTAAGCATTCTTCTTGCCAATGTCTTTTATGCGATAACAGCGGGGTTTGACACGGAGGATTATGTGAATCATGAACTGAATGCGGACTATATTCTGGCAAAAGAGGCTCTGATTTCGGGTGCAAATGTGAATACACGATTTTATGAACGGACTACAAAAGAAGAGATTGCTGCATATCAGAAGCTTCCTGGTATAAAGACGGAAGGCGGAGGAAGCAAATCCCATATCGCACTTTTGCCTTCGGATGAGGTATGGGAAGTCTTAGTGGATGTTTTTGGAGAAAACCCCTATGATACGTCAACTGAGATGTGGACGAATGTTTATGGAATCGATGATATGTTCTTACAAAAGCTCGAACCTATCAGAGGGACGATCGACTTGGAAAAGTTCCACACAGGAAACTATGTGTTGATGGGCCCGATTTACAGTGATAATAATGAGGAAAAGGTGTCAATTTACAATCCTGGGGATCAAGTGACGATTCCCTTTGAAAGTGGAGTGGAGAACATCTACACAGTAATGGCAGTTGTTGAGGAATTACCAATGTCCCTGGCATTCCCATCAGGGGCATGGTGGTCAGGTAGCTGCTATCTTCCCAGAGAAGAGTGGCGTGAGAAGGAAAAGCGAGATGACTACTATCTGTATGCCTTTGATGTAGCGGAAGATTACCATGAGGTATGGGATGATATGCTTGCGGAAAATCTGGGAGAACTGGGAAACGGTCTTGGCTACCGCTCGGCGAAGACGGTGGCTGGCGAAACGGATAGATACATAAACGGGTTGAAGCTGGCTGGTTTTGGGCTGAGCTTGATCCTACTCTCTATGGGCGTATTAAATTTTGTCAACTGTATGGCGCAGAGTGTTTACAGCAGAAGCCGGGAACTGGCAGTGCTGGAAAGTATGGGAATCGAGCAGGGTGAGATCGAGAGGAATCTGTCGAAGGAGGGGATGCTTTATATGGCGGGCGGATTTGTATCCGGCTGTATATTGGCGGCTTTTGGCGTTTATGCGCTGATCTGTATGGTTCTACAGGAACCGTATATCACCTATCATTTTTATTTGCGGATTGATCTTCTCTTTGCTGTGTTGGGCTGTGCAGCGGCGATTCTTGTGCCAATCACAGCGTATCGGATGATGGATCGGAAACAGAAATTCTTAGACAGGATACGCTCCTGTAGAGAATAGTATGAGAAAGGAAAACAAAAATGAAAAATGATATTGTAGTAGAAGTGAAGGACGTGAGTAAAGTTTACGAGAGCAGTTCGGGAAAGATTCCGGTTCTTAATGGTGTCAGCCTTTCTATCAAGAAGGGAGAATTTGTGGGCGTTGTGGGGGATTCCGGAAGCGGCAAGACTACGCTCCTTAATCTGCTTGGAGGAATGGACAGTGTAAGCAGCGGGACAATCACGGTAGCCGGAAATGTGATCTCCGAATATGATGACAAGCAGCGGACGTTGTACCGACGTAAGAATGTTGGTTTTATTTTTCAAGACTATAATTTAATCAATGAGTTGACGGTGTATGAAAATATCATTCTGCCTTTCCAACTAAAAAAGAAGGAGATCAAGGAAGATCTGATCGATAAATTTTTGGCGATGCTTAAGTTGGAAGAAAAAAAGAATGCCTTTCCCATGCAGCTGTCCGGTGGAGAGCAGCAGAGAGCGGCGATTTTGAGGGCGCTCCTTTCCGAGCCGGATATCATTCTGGCGGATGAACCGACAGGAAATCTGGACAGTAAAAATACACAGATAGTGGTGGGACTGCTACAGTATTTTTCTGAGCATATGGGGAAAACCATCTTTTTTGTTACTCACAATATGGCTTTAACCAAAGGATGCAGCCGTGTGATTACGGTGAAAGATGGGAAAATTGCTACCAGATGATTCGGTTGCATGACGGAGAATTAGTAATGAGCATGAAGAAAATACTGATTGTTGACGATTGTATAGACTATGCTTACAGTTTACAAAAACTTCTTCAGCATCGTGGTTATGATACAGATACAGCGGCTTCCTTGACAGAGGCAAAAGAAAAAATTGATAAGGAGAGGTATCTCCTTATTTGTTCCGATTTGGATTTGCAGGACGGATCTGCGTTGGAATTGCTGGATGCAGTAAAAGTGTCTGAACTGCAAATACCGTTTCTTGTTATGTCCTGCCATGAAATGGATGATTGGGAGAGTGAAGCAGTACAACGAGGTGCTACATTTTGTCTGGATAAGATCAAAATAGAGCAGGTAAAGGATAAAGTGTTAGAGTATGCTTGTCGGGAATAAAATGGGTTATAGAAAGGACACATCCTGCTATGAGTACCAAAGAAGTGATCAGAAAAATGTTTGCCTTGTTAAAAGATTATAGGAAAACAATAATAGTTATTATTGGATGTTTGCTGATTTCTACAGCATTAAATTTATATATCCCGCTGTTAAACAGAAGAATTATGGACGATGGATTTATAGGTGGGGATAAGAAACTATTAATCACCACGGTTCTATGTTCTTTCTTTTTATTTCTTCTCTGTTCGTGTATTGAATTGCTGAAAGAAAAAAAGAGGATAGAAATTGCAACGAAGTTGCAATATAAATTGTCGGAAGAGTCATATTTACATCTGATGCGGATGAAAGCTGAATATTTCTCTGTTCATAATTATTCGGAAATTATGAACAATATACAAACAGATATAGATAATATGGCTTCCATAGCAGATGACAGTACTTTTTTTGTAATAACACAGATTTTTGGCATAATGGGTGGAATAATTGGTCTATTTATTATAGATTGGCGCATGACGATTCTGGTGCTTGCCTTTATTCCGGTAAAATATGTAGCCGTAAGGCATTTTGCAAAGCGACGTAAAAAAGCAATGGATATTTATATCAGCGACAGACAAGCATATGCCGGTTGGTTTGGCGATACAATAGGGGGAGTTAGAGAAGTTAAACTTTTTGGCATCTTCGAGGATAAGCAAAAAGAGTTTGAAGACAGACAAAATAGGGTAATCAGCAGTCAAAAGGAAATGAATATGCTCATGCAGTGGAATAGTATGGCGGATGTCGTTCTGGTACAGTTTCTGACGACAATGATTTATATTATTGGTGCTGATATGGTGTTTGATCTGAGTTTGTCTATCGGAAGTGTTTTTGCTTTTATTACATATAGCGCTTATGTGACAAGACCTATTTCCGCAATCTTAAATATTGGTTATTATATGTCCGGAGTCATTCCTTCGGCTAAGCGGTACTATGAATTTATGGATGAGGCGGAAGAGGACAGGGGCGCAGAATATAGGAGCGTGCCACAGCCTGGAGATATAGAATTCCGGCAGGTGTCTTTTGCCTATGAGGAAGGTAAGCCTGTTTTAGAAAATATTAGTTTTCTAATTCCGAGGGGGAGTAAGACGGCATTGATTGGGAAAAACGGTTCCGGGAAAAGCACGGTGATTGATCTGCTGCTTAGAATGTATACGCCTAATCGGGGGCAGATTTTACTGGACGGAAAAGACATATCTAATATGCCGTTGTCAGAATACAGAGACCTAATTTCGGTGGTGAGTCAGGACATTTATCTTTTTCACGATACGATTCGCAATAATATTTGTTTATACCGACAGATAGATGATGAGCAGATTTTTGATGCGTGTCGGGACAGCGGATTGTTGGAATTTATTAAGGAAGTTTCACTGGATTATTCTGTGGGGACAAATGGAATGATGCTTTCCGGAGGACAGAAACAGAAGATTGCGCTGGCAAGAGCTTTAATCCATGACCGGCCGATTGTACTGTTTGATGAGGTTACTTCTAGTTCAGATACCGATTCAGAGCAACAAATTAATGCTTTACTGAATACAAGACTCAGAGATAAGACGGTAATTGTGATTGCCCATAGACAAGCGGTGCTGTCTGAGGTGAACAAAGTAGTGAGGCTGAATGATAGCTGCCCCTGAAATGGCCGCCGCGAAAAAGGGCACAGATGTGATTGCAGAGAGATTATTTTGAAAAAAAGATGGAAAACTAAAAATGCAGAATGAGATGGGAGACCCTGTGGTCTCCCAAAAATTTTTAACCGGATTGTGGATGTGCTGGGGCATGGATAAAACTGCGAAAACTCAAGTATTTTGTGTCTAGCATTTTGAGGCGGCTTATGTTATAATGTCTTGGTGACTGCAGCTGGAAGCTCGAAAGAGTTTCACGATAAAGGAACAGGCAGTCTGCACAGGAATTGAAGGAGGAACCCATAGCATGAGTTTACAGGTGGAGAAATTAGAGAAGAACATGGCGAAGCTGACGATCGAGGCGGATGCGGAGGCATTTGAGAAGGCGGTCGAGAAAGCATATCAGAAGCAGAAGAGCCGGATCAGTGTGCCGGGCTTTCGGAAGGGCAAGGTGCCCCGCCAGATGGTGGAGAGAATGTACGGCAAAGAGGTGTTTTATGAGGAAGCGGCAAATCTTTTGATTCCCGATGCATACGATGAGGCGCTGGATGCCTGCGAGGAGGAGATCGTATCTTCTCCCCAGATCGAGGTGGTACAGATCGAGTCAGGCAAGCCTTTTATCTTTACGGCGACGGTAGCGCTGAAGCCGGAGGTGAAGCTGGGCAAATATAAGGGTGTGAAGGTTGATAAGATCGACACAGCTGTGACGGATGAGGAGATCGACGAGGCGCTTAACAGAGAGCGTGAGAATAACGCGAGAACTATCACAGTGGATGACCGTCCGGTAAAGGACGGCGATATGACCGTACTGGATTTTGAGGGCTTTGTGGACGGCGAGGCTTTTGAGGGCGGTAAGGGAGAAAATTACCCTCTTACCATCGGATCGGGCGCTTTTATCCCCGGTTTCGAGGAACAGCTGGTAGGTGCAGAGGTGAGCAAAGAGGTTGAGGTGAAGGTTACCTTCCCCGAGGACTATCAGGCGGAGCATCTGCAGGGTAAGGAAGCTGTCTTCAAGTGCACGGTCAAAGAGATCAAGGAGAAAGAGCTTCCGGAGCTGAATGATGAGTTTGCAAGCGATATCTCTGAGTTTGATACGCTGGCAGAGTACCGTGAGGATATAAAGAAAAATCTGGAAGAGAAAAAGATAAAGGACGCTAAGAATGCCAAGGAGGAGGCTGCTTTAAAGGCTGTGGTGGAGGATTCTGAGATGGAGATCCCCGAGGCTATGTTACAGACGCAGCAGAAGCAGATGGTGGATGAGTTCGCACAGCGTATCACTATGCAGGGCCTTTCCATGGAGCAGTACTTCCAGTTTACCGGCACAAACTATCAGCAGATGACAGAGCAGGTGAAACCTCAGGCGGAGGAGCGGATCCGCACCAGACTCGTGCTGGAGGCAGTGGCAAAGGCGGAGAATATCGAGGCCACCGAGGAGGACTACGAGGAAGAATTAAAGACCATGGCCGAGGTTTATCAGATGGAGATCGACAAGGTCAGGGATCTGATGGGAGAACGGGAGAAGAAGAATATCCTGCAGGATCTGGCAGTGAGAAAGGCAGCGGAGTTCATTGCGGAGAATGCCAAGGAAGGCAGGGCAACAAGGGCAAAGAAGGCAACTAAGGAAGAAAAAGAAGACAAGGAATAATCAAAGGTTGTGATGGAGGTGTAACATGGCTTTAATCCCTTATGTCATTGAACAAACGTCCAAAGGGGAACGTTCTTACGATATTTATTCAAGATTATTGAAGGAGAGGATCATTTTCCTCGGGGAAGAGGTAAATGATGCCAGCGCCAGCGTGATCGTGGCGCAGCTCCTCTTTTTGGAGTCGGAGGATCCTGAGAAGGATATCAATCTCTACATCAACAGCCCCGGCGGTGTGATCACGGCCGGTATGGCGATTTATGATACCATGCAGTTTATTAAATGTGACGTATCCACGGTATGTATCGGTATGGCGGCCAGCATGGGTGCATTCCTTCTTGCGGGCGGTACCAAAGGCAAGAGAATGGCTCTGCCCAATGCAGAGATCATGATCCATCAGCCGGCAGGCGGCGCACAGGGTCAGGCTACCGAGATCGAGATCACGGCGAAGCATATTCTGGCGACGAAGGAAAAGATGGCCAGAATCATGGCACAGAATACAGGCCAGGATTTTGAAGTGATCATGGCTGACACGGAGAGAGATAATTGGAAGAGCGCGGAGGAAGCGCTCGCCTATGGACTGATTGACCGCATTATAACCAGTCATGCCAGCACAGAAGGGCAGTCATAGGAATCTTATTTAGATGCAGGAAAGGTTTTAAAATGGCAGGAAAGATTTCTGAGGAAAAAGTGAGATGTTCTTTTTGCAATAAGACGCAGGATCAGGTCAAGAAGATGATCGCTGGCCCAGGCGGCGTCTACATCTGTGATGAGTGCGTGGATATCTGCGCGGACATCATAGAGGAGGAGTACGAGGAGGAGCCGGAAATTGAGGAGATGGAGATCAATCTTCTCAAGCCGGTGGAGATCAAAAATTTCCTCGACGAATATGTGATTGGGCAGGAAGAAGCCAAGAAGGTCATGGCAGTGTCCGTCTACAATCACTACAAGAGGGTGATGGCGCCCAAGGACGATGAGGATGAGGTGGAGCTGCAGAAGAGCAATATCATTATGGTAGGCCCCACCGGTTCCGGTAAGACCTATCTGGCACAGACGTTAGCCAAGATCATCAATGTTCCCTTTGCCATAGCGGACGCAACGACGCTGACGGAGGCAGGCTATGTGGGCGAGGATGTGGAGAACATTCTGTTAAAGCTGATCCAGGCGGCAGATTATGACATTGACCGGGCACAGTACGGCATCATCTATATCGATGAGGTCGATAAGATCACGAAGAAAGGGGAAAATGTTTCCATTACCAGAGATGTTTCCGGAGAGGGCGTGCAGCAGGCGCTCTTAAAGATCATCGAGGGTACTGTGGCAAGTGTACCGCCGCAGGGAGGCAGGAAGCATCCCCATCAGGAGCTTTTACAGATCGACACATCCAATATTCTCTTTATCTGCGGCGGAGCGTTTGACGGTCTGGAGAAGATCGTGGAGGAGCGGCTGGATCGACATTCCATCGGTTTTAACGCTCAGGTGGCAGAGAAAAGCGGTAAGGAGATCGGCGCAATCTTAAAGGAAGTGACGCCTCAGGATCTCATGAAGTTCGGGCTGATCCCGGAGTTTATCGGGCGTGTGCCGGTGACGGTAGCGCTGGACGGTCTGGATCAGGAGGCGTTGGTCCGTATCCTGAAGGAGCCGAAAAATGCGCTCATCAAGCAGTATAAAAAGCTCTTTGCCTTTGACGAGGTGAAGCTCTCGGTGGAGGAGGACGCGGTGGTAGAGATTGCCAAGCTTGCCCATGAGAGAAAAACCGGGGCGAGAGGACTGCGCTCGATTGTAGAGAAGGTCATGATGGACGTCATGTATGAGATTCCGTCGGATGACAACATTGCAGAGTGTATTCTGACCAAAAAAGCGGTGAACGGAGAGGAAAAACCGCTTGTGAGATACAGAGACAGATTGTTACAGGCAAAATAATCGATCGGGCAGGTTCGATCACTTAAACTGTTAAACGTCGCCAGAACCCTTGGCGGCGTTTCTGGCAAGTTCGGGTAAAGGGATGATTTTATTATGGAAGAGTTGAGGGATACACTTCCGGCAGTAACGCTCAGGGATCTCACGATCCTGCCGGGGATGGTGATCCATTTTGATCTGAGCAGGAGTTCCGCTGCCGCCTCTGTGGAGCAGGCTATGTTGGGA
>CAMWMO010000002.1 GCA_947175305.1 uncultured Lachnospiraceae bacterium | reverse complement strand
AGGCTGTGGCGGACGGTCTGGGCCTTGGGATCGATGTGAAAAATTCTCAGGGTGGTCTGGTGGTCAATGTGGGCTTTGACACCACGGAGATTTCGATCCTCTCTCTGGGCGGTATCGTGTTGAGCCGCCTGATCAAGGTGGGCGGCCGGAAGTTTGACGAGGCCATCAAGGCGGCGGTGCGTCGGGAGTACAGCCTGATCATCGGCGGGAAGACGGCGGAGATCGTCAAGACTTCCCTGCTGGATTTAGAAGAGCAGAGAGCTGGGGCAGTGGTCTACGGACGGGATATTGTGACCGGGCTTCCGGTGGAGCGTGAAATTCCAACGGCTCTGGTGGACGAGTGTCTGGTGGAGCATTTTAATTCGATCATAGATAACATTAAGGTGATCCTGGAGCGGACACCGCCCGAGCTTGCGGCGGATATCTACCGGCACGGGCTTTATCTCACAGGGGGCGCTTCCCAGGTGAGTAAGCTGGCGCAGCTTATGAGCAAGGGCACGGGACTGCAGGTGAATGTCTCCGAAAATCCGATGACCAGCGTGGCGCTGGGACTTGGCAAGATCATCAAGGAAGACAATTATAAAACGGTAGCTTACGCGATAGAAGGAATGAGTAGATGAGTCCAATCGTCAATCGAAAAGGAGAAAAATTTACGTTACCCGGTAAATATCTCCTTTTTATTTTAACAATCCTATGCACGGCCTTGGTACTTTTGACCTTTAATACCAAGGTGTTCAGCGGGCCGTTGTCCGCTGTGGCGGGCTATATCGTAGTCCCCTTTGAGGAGGGGATCAGTGTGGTGGGAAGCTGGCTGTCCGGTCGTTCTGAGGAGCTTGTGCAGATCAGGGAACTGATCTCCCAGAATGAGGAACTTAAAAAACAGGTGGATGAGCTGACCATCGAGAACACAAGACTTCAGCAGGACCGCTATGAGTTGACGGATCTGAGGGAGCTCTACAGTCTGGATGCCCAGTATGACGAGTATGAAATGACGGGAGCGCGCATCATTGCCAGGGATTCCGGCAACTGGTTTTACTCCTTTGTGATCAATAAGGGCGCTACGGACGGCATTGCCGTGGATATGAATGTGATGGCGGGAAGCGGTCTTGTGGGCCGGGTGGTGGACGTGGGTCCCAACTGGGCGAAGGTGAAGTCGATCATTGCGGATGATTCCAATGTGAGCGCCATGGTGCTCGCCAGTGCCGACCGTATGATCGTATCCGGCAATCTCAAGCTTTACGCTACGGGTGTTATTGAGTTTGAACAACTGGTGGACAGTGAGAATGTGGTGGTAGAGGGAGACAAGGTAGTGACTTCCGATATCAGTGATAAGTATCTGCCGGGCATTCTGATCGGCTATATCAATACCATTACGCAGGATGCAAACAATCTTACCAAGTCCGGCTATATTACGCCGGCGGTGGATTTTGAGCATCTGGAGGAGGTTCTGGTGATCCGGCAGTTAAAACAGACGGTTCCGGACTAGGGAGATTTTATGAGACGAGGCATTGTCACAGCGCTACTGATCTTCATATGCTTTTTGCTGCAGTGTACGGTATTCCATGCGCTGTCTTTTGGCGGCATTGTACCCAATCTGCTGATCGTGCTGACGGCTTCTTTCGGATTCATGCGGGGAGAGAAGACCGGGCTTCTGATCGGTTTTTTTTGCGGTCTGCTGGTGGATATCTTTTTTGCCAGCGTGATCGGGTTTTATGCGCTTTTGTACATGTATATCGGCTATATGAACGGTAAATTTGCGGCGATTTTTTATCCCCAGGATATCAAATTGCCGGTGTTTTTGATCCTGGGCAGCGATTTTCTCTATGGAGTCGGCTGTTATGTTATTTTCTTTCTATTACGGGGACGGTTTGAATTTACATATTATCTGTTGCACATTATTTTGCCGGAGATCGTCTATACGATCGCGGTCACCCTGCTTTTATACCCGCTCATTCTCTGGATCAACACCGGGCTTGAGCGAAGCGAACTGAGGAGCGGAAAGAAGTTTGTTTGAGGAACTGATAGAGAGCTTTAAAGAAAAATTCGTGAATATGGTCACCTCCCGGCTGCTCGTGCTCCTGCTCGTGATCGTCGGTATGGGAGGATATCTGATCTACTGGATCTTTCAGCTGCAGATCGTAAACGGAGAAGCGTACTACAATGACTTTCAGCTGAAGATCAAGAAGGAGAGGACGCTCCCTGCCACCAGAGGCAATATTCTGGACAGAGACGGGAATCTTCTGGCGTACAATGAGCTGGCCTACTCTGTCACCATAGAGGATGTGTATGAGTCCGGAAGAAGCAAAAACGCGAATCTGAATCGGACGATCCGCAGATTGATCACCATGATCGAGGCAAACGGAGACCATGTGATCAGCGATTTTCATATTGAACTCGATAAGAGCGGTGAATACAGGTATAACGTGGAGGGCACGAGGCTTCTGCGATTTCTGGCGGATATCTATGGCTATGCCTCGACAGACAGTCTGAAGGAGAAGGAAAAGAGCGCTTCACCGGATGAGGTGGTAAAGTATCTGTGCAGTACCTCGCGCTACGGCATCGGCGAGTATACAGACGAGGATGACTCTTCCAGCTTTGTGGAGGGATTGGGATACACAAAGGAGGAAGTGTTAAAGATCATCACCATTCGGTATGCCATGAGCGCCAACAGCTATCAGCGGTATATCGCAACCACGGTGGCGGACAATGTCTCTCAGGAGACGGTGGCTGTCATTATGGAGAATGAAGATACCCTGGACGGTGTGTCCATTGCAGAGGGCACGATCCGCAAATATAATGAGAGCATCTATTATGCCCAGGTCATCGGCTACACGGGACGGGTGGATCAGGAGGAACTGCAGGAACTGCAGGCACAGGATGATTCCTACGATCTGAACGATACCGTTGGGAAGTCCGGGATCGAGGCATCCATGGAGATGGAGCTGCAGGGGCATAAAGGCTCGGAGACGGTATATGTGGATAACATGGGTAAGGTGGTGGAGGTAGACGATCGAGTGGAACCCTCGGCAGGCAACGACATTACCCTGACGCTGGATACCGGGCTGCAAAAGGCATGCTATCATATTCTGGAGTCAAAGCTGGCCAGTATTCTGCTGGCAAAAATACAGAATATCAAAGAGTATACGCCGCCGGAAGGGGGGAGCGGCGGGGATATTCCTATCCCCATTTACGATGTGTACTATGCCTGCATCAACAACAATGTGATCGACACCTCGCACTTTACATCGGCCTATGCAGGAGAGACGGAAGCTGCTGTACAGGAGGCTTATCTGGACAAGAAGGCGCGCGTTTTTGCCACGCTGCAGGATGAACTGAATGAGACATGCACTCCCTATGAGGCATTGACCGAAGAATATCAGGTCTATGAGAGTTATGTGGCGGCCGAGCTTTATGAGCGGAATATCCTCATGGAGGATGTGGTGGATAAAAACGATGCAACTTACATCGCCTGGACGAAGGATGAGGTGATCAGCTTAAACGAGTATCTCAACTACGCCATTGCACAGAACTGGATCAATGTTTCAAAGCTTTCCATTGATTCCCGCTATTCGGATTCTGTGGAAATCTATAGCAAGATATTGGAGTACATCTTTGACGTGCTGGATCGGGATACGGATTTTGATAAAAGGATCTATCGATACATGATATTGAGCGACGAGATTACGGGACGGCAGATCTGCAGTCTTTTGTTGGAACAGAATATCGTGGATATTCCGCAGGAGGAGCTTTCTCAGTTTGAGTCTGGTGCGGAGGCGCCTTACAACTTTATGCGAAACCGGATCGAGCAGCTGGATCTGACACCGGCGCAGCTGGCGCTGGATCCTTATTCGGGCTCTATTGTAGTTACTGATGTAAATAGTGGCGACACGCTGGCGATCGCTTCCTATCCAAGCTATGACAATAACCGGATGTCGAACGGGGTGGATGCAGAATACTTCGCGAAGCTGCAAAGCGACCTGTCCCGTCCGATGTTAAACTATGCCACGCAACAGCGGACGGCGCCGGGTTCTACCTTCAAACCGGTATCCGCCACAGCCGGGCTTCTGGAGGGTGTGATCTCGACATCGGATAGCATCACCTGTGTGGGTCTTTTTGATAAGATTGCTCCGCCGGCCAGATGCCATATCTATCCGGGCGCCCACGGCTCTCTGAATGTGACGGGAGGCATTCAGTATTCCTGTAACTACTTTTTTTACGAGGTTGGATATCGTCTTGGAATCGTGGGAGATACTTTCAACGACAGTGTCGGCTTAAACAAGTTGGCAAAATATGCGGACATGTATGGACTTTCAGAGACTTCCGGAGTGGAGATCGAGGAGTACGCACCGGATGTTTCCGATCTCGATGCGGTTCGTTCCGCTATCGGTCATGGAACTAATAACTATACCACGGCAGGTCTGGCGCGATATGTTACAACCGTTGCAAACAGCGGGACATGTTATAATTTAACCTTGGTGGACAAGGTGGAGGACAAAAGCGGGAGCGTTGTCCGGGAGAATGAGGCCGTGGTCAGGAACCGGATCGATATGGATCCGACCTACTGGAACGCGATCCATGCCGGTATGCGTAAGGTGGTGGAGAACAAGAGCTATTTCGCGGATCTGGACGTGAATGTGGCTGGTAAGACGGGTACGGCGCAGGAGAACAGGAATCGTCCAAACCATGCGCTCTTTATCAGCTACGCGCCCTATGAGTCGCCGGAGATCTCGGTGACGGTTCGTGTGGCGAACGGTTATACATCCGATTATGCGGCCCAGATCGCCAAGGATGTGTATGAATACTATTACGGGTTGAAGGATGAAAGCGAGATCATTACCGGCACAGCTGGCGCTTTGGCCGGTGGCGCGATCAACGCCGACTGATAAAGCAGTGTGAAGATTGAGGTGAAAATGAGATGAAAAATGCAGTGATCATTAAAAGTTTCCCGAACGGATTATCGATCTTTTTGGACAGCGATATATCTTTCGACCAGCTGTTGGAGGAGATTGCGATGAAGTTCCGGGAATCCGCGAATTTCTTTAAGGATGCCAGTATGGTGCTCTCCTTCGAAGGCAGGGTGCTGACGGAGCAGGAGGAGCGGCAGATCGTGGAGACGATCTCGACGAATTCCAACCTGAACATTGTCTGCATCATGGGGAAGGATGTAGAGACAGGGAAGAGCTATATGAGAGCCCTGCAGCAGCTTTCCTTCCACCAGGAGGTGATGGAAAACGCCGGTCAGTTTTACAAGGGAACCTTAAAGGACGGGCAGATCCTGGAGACGGAGAACAGCATCATTGTGCTGGGCGATGTCTATCCGGGAGCCTGTATCATATCCAGCAAGGATATCGTGGTTCTGGGAGGACTCTACGGACAAGCCTACGCGGGGGGAAACGGCGAGGAGGGACATTTTGTTGTAGCGCTTGAAATGTCGCCGGAAAAGCTTAAGATCGGCGATTTCAAATACAAGACATCCGAGAAACAGAGCAAATGGTCGATCAAACCAAAGATCCAGCCTAAAATTGCTTATGTGAATGACGCCAGAGTGATAATAGAGCCGATTACCAAAGAATTACTGAACGACCTTCCTTTTTAGGTGATCATTCGGTGGACGATAACAATTCATGTAATGGAGGTTGTGCTATGAGTGAAGTGATTGTCGTCACGTCAGGGAAAGGCGGGGTGGGAAAGACCACCACCTCAGCAAACGTTGGAACAGGTCTGGCAGCTATGGGCAAGAAGGTGATCCTGATAGACACGGACATTGGGCTCCGCAATTTGGATGTAGTAATGGGGCTGGAAAACAGGATCGTCTACAACCTGGTGGATGTGGTGGAGGGAAACTGCCGTATCAAACAGGCGATCATACGGGACAAGCGGTATCCTACGCTGTTTCTGTTACCGTCAGCCCAGACAAAGGATAAGAGCGCGGTCAATCCTTCCCAGATGGTGCGCATGATAAGCCATCTGCGGGATCAGTTTGACTATATTATTCTGGATTGCCCGGCGGGGATCGAACAGGGTTTTCAGAATGCGATCGCGGGCGCTGACAGGGCGCTTGTGGTGACCACCCCGGAGGTTTCCGCAATCCGGGATGCAGACAGGATCATAGGCCTTCTGGAGGCCAATGAAATACATAGGATGGATCTGATCATCAACCGAATCAGACAGGACATGATCAAACGAGGTGACATGATGTCTTCGGAAGACGTCGTGGATATCTTGTCATTACCGTTGATCGGCAGGGTGCCGGACGATGAGAATGTAGTGATAGCTACAAATCAGGGAGAACCGTTGGTGGGCAGCAATACGCTGGCGGGCAAGGCATACCAGAATATCTGTTACAGAGTGGCGGGAGAGGAGGTACCCTTCATGGATTTTGAGAAGGGCGTCTCATTCTGGGCCAGAGTATCGGGTATTTTCCATAAAGGTTAGGGGGTGATCAGTGTGTTTAAGAATCTGTTAAAGCGGAAAAGCTCCAGAGAAATAGCCAAAGACAGGCTGAAGATACTGCTCATTTCCGACAGGGTCAACTGCTCTCAGGAGATGATGGAAATGATCAAGAACGATATCGCCAAGGTGATATCCAAGTACATGAAGATAGATGCCAAGAGCATGGAGATTCAGATCACACAGACAAGCGGTAAGGGACACGGAATTAAAAATCCCACGCTCTATGCCAATATACCGATTCTGGATTTGAAACAATAGCTGATTGAGCTGACGCTCAATCGCGAGATCTGCCTGCGGCAGACTCGGCAGGAGAGAAGAGGAAATGCTAAAGCAATATCATATCAGGGATTATGACTTTAAATTGATCGTGCTGGTGGTGGCACTCACCATCGTAGGCGTACTGGCCATCGGGAGCGCCAAGGAATCTCTGCAGAGCAGGCAGATTGCGGGTGCTGTGCTTGGTTTTTTCCTGATGCTGGTCATTTCCCTGTTTGACTATTCGGTAATACTTAAGTTTTATTGGATCATGTATGGCGTCAACCTTGTTCTCCTGTGGCTGGTGAAGGCCATAGGCGTATCGGCAGGCGGTGCCCAGCGGTGGTTAAATCTCTTCGGGATCCAGTTCCAGCCCTCTGAGACAGCGAAGATCCTGTTGATTTTATTTTTCTCCCAGTTTATCATGAAACATAAAGAAGAGATGGGAACGTTTCGGATTGTGGGGAGCTGTGTGCTTTTGTTTGTGCCGTCCCTCTATCTGATCCTCAAGCAGCCGGATCTGTCCACCAGCATTATGGTAGTGATCCTCTTTTGTGTGGTGATGTTTGTGGGCGGTGTAAGCTGGAAGTATGTGATCCTGGCTATTTCTGTAGCAGTTCCGGCCTTTGTCATTGTACTGACTTTGATCCTGCAGCCGGAGCAGCAGATCATCAACGAATTTCAGCAGCGGCGTATTCTGGCCTGGCTTTACCCGGATGAGTACTCTGACACGGAGGCATACCAGCAGAATAATTCCAAGACGGCTATCGGCTCTGGTATGCTCTACGGTAAGGGGTATAACACCAACGAGATCAGCTCGGTAAAGAACGGTAATTTTATTGCGGAGGTGGAAACAGACTTTATTTATGCGGTGGTGGGCGAAGAATTTGGCTTCGTAGGCGGCTGCGTCGTAATTGTGTTATTGATTTTCATCTCATTTGAATGTATTATGGTAGCTAGGAAGGCAAAGGATCTGGCCGGTACGATCATCGCCGCGGGAGTGGCAGCGCTGGTTGGTTTTCAGGGAATGCTGAATATAGCAGTGGCCACCGGCGCCAGTCCGAATACGGGAATACCGCTTCCGTTTGTCAGCTACGGTCTCACTTCACTTGTGAGTCTGTATATTGGAGTTGGATTTGTGATGAACGTGAGGCTGCAATGTAAAAATGACAGAGGGGTTAGCAAATGAATATCGCGTTGATCGCACATGATGCAAAGAAAAAACTGATGCAGAACTTCTGCATTGCCTATCGGGGAATTTTAAGTAAAAACGAGCTTTTTGCGACGGGAACTACAGGACGTCTGATCGAGGAAGTGACGAATCTTACCATCCATAAGTATCTGGCGGGACATCTTGGCGGTGCTCAGCAGATCGGGGCACAGATCGAACACAACCAGATCGACCTGGTGATCTTTTTGAGAGATCCCCTTTATCCGAAGTCCCATGAGCCGGATGTAAACAATGTGGTCATGCTCTGTGACAGACATAACATACCGCTTGCCACAAATCTGGCGTCCGCAGAGCTTTTGATCAAATCTCTTGACAGAGGAGACCTTGAGTGGCGTGAAATGTACAAATGATCGATCGAGAAAGTGGTGCGCGTTTCTGCTTGTGTTGGCCTTTGTTTTGACAGGCTGCGGCAGTACGAAATATGACATGCCCTATGAACAACAGGATAGTGTCAGCAGTTATCAGCTCATCAATATCACCAACAGAGAGACCATAGATCCCTTTGCGAAGGATCTGTGTGTGGCGGCAAGGGATGTGTCGGCTGAAGGTGTGGATATGTCTCATGTGGCGGCGGCCGCGCTGTTTGACACGAAAAATCTGGAGACGCTCTACGCTAAAAATGTGAATAACCAGCTCAACCCGGCCAGCCTGACGAAGATTATGACGGCGCTTGTGGCGTTGAAGTACGGCTCCTCGGACGATATCTACACGGCCTCGGAGAATGTACTGATCACAGAGCAGGGGGCGGTGCTGTGCGGTCTGAAGCCGGGAGACAGGATGACGCTGGATCAGGCGCTGCACACGTTGCTCATCTATTCAGCAAATGACGCGGCGATCCTGGTCGCGGAGGGTGTGGCCGGCTCCCAGGAGGCCTTTGTGGAGCTTATGAACCAGGAGGCGCGTGAGCTCGGCGCCACAAACTGTAATTTCATGAATCCCAACGGATTGACAGAGGAAGGCCATTATGTGACGGCCTATGATCTTTATCTGATCTTTCAGGAAGCCTTAAAGTATGATCTTTTTAACCAGATCATACAGATGAGCACCTACAGCACAGTTTATACGGCGGCTGACGGGTCGGAGAAGACCCTGGAAATGGAGACCTCGAATCTTTTTCTTCGCGGTACCTATGATCCGCCGGCGAATGTGACTGTGGTGGGAGGAAAAACAGGCACCACCAACGCGGCGGGACATTGTCTGATCCTGCTTTCCAGAGACAGCAGCGGTACGCCTTACATTTCCGTGATTCTGAAGGACGAATCCAGAGAAGCGTTATATGGGGATATGGAAGATCTGCTGGGAATCATCAAATAAGGTAGTTGTATTTTCGGGGCTTTTCCTGTATAATTGAAAAAGGGAAAGACTACTATTTTACATTAGGAGGGTATCGACATGGTTCAGTTTATTGTAGGCAACAAGGGAAAGGGAAAGACCAAGCATTTATTAGATAAAGTGAATACGGAGATCAAAGATGCGCAGGGCAATGTCGTGTATCTGGACAAGAGTACGAAGCATATGTTTGAATTAAACAATAAGATCCGACTTATCGACGTTCCTGAGTATCTGGTGTCGAACAGTGATGAGTTCATCGGCTTTGTCTGCGGCATCATCTCTCAGGATCACGACTTACAGCAGATGTATTTTGACAGCTTTTTAAATATTGCCTGTGTAGAGGCGGATGAGCTGGAGAAAGTCATAGCCAAGATCGAGAAGATCAGCGAAAAGTTCCATGTGGATTTTGTGATAAGCGTATCGCTGGATGAGAGCCAGCTTCCGGAGAATGTTCGTAAAAACATTCTTATTTCCCTCTGATTTGTACATACATTGATATTGAAATATAGATAATTCCATAAAACCTCGGAATCTTCCGGGGTTTTATCATTTGGCAGGAAGTCGGGTGTGTTACGTTGGCAGATAGCAGCAATAAGATAAGTAAATACAGAAGACCCGTCAATCTAAACATTGGCATGGTGGTTTTTGCGGTGATCCTGATTTATGTGGTGATGTGCGTGATCATGTATTTTCGGACAGATCACATTGTGCGCTACAGCGTGCAGGAGGGATCCCTGACCTCCAATAGTATCTACCGTGCGATAGCGCTCAGACAGGAGAAGGTGGTGACAGGGCAGGATGCCGGCTATGTCAATTACTTTGCCAGAGAGGGCGAGCGTACGGCAGTGGGGGATTTGATCTACACTGTGGATGAGACCGGGCGGCTCTCTGATTATATCAAGGCAAATGCAAACGGAGAAAACTCTCTGTCAGACAGAGAGCTTACTGAGGTAAAGACAGATATCACGGCTTTTGTACATGGATTCGACCGCAAGCGTTTTGATGAGGTATACAGCTTCCGGCATGATATGGAGAGTCTGGCCATCAAGCTGGCAAACTATAATATGCTGCAAAATGCGGATGCCCTAAACGATGCCTCAGGCACGGTGCTCATCAATTACCGCTATGCGGCTGGCAGCGGCATTGTACTATACTCTACGGATGGTTACGAAGAGCTTACGCTGGAGGATATGACGGCGGAGCTTTTTGACGAGGAGAAGTATGAACGCAATTATTTGGTCAATAACGGGCTGGTAGCGGCGGGAGATCCGGTCTATAAGCTTTCTACGTCGGAGGACTGGTCCATCGTCATTCCGGTGGAGAAGGAGCTTGCGGACCAGCTTTTGGAAAAGGAGTATGTGGAGGTGCGGTTTCTAAAGAATCAGTATACCGCATGGGGAAAGGTGGATACTTACACCAATGAGGCGGGAGAAACCTTTGCATCGCTCACCTTCACCAACTCTATGATCACCTTCTGTACAGACCGATTCCTTGATGTTGAACTTTTACTGGAGGAGGAGACGGGGCTTAAAATCCCCAATTCCGCTATCGTACAAAAGGAGTTCTTTATCGTGCCTAAGGCTTATGTGACCAAGGGCGGTAATAACGGCGGATCCGGCGTGCTTCTAGAGACATATAATGACGAGGGCGAGGCCACGACCCAGTTTGTGGAGACGGATATCTATGAGGAGACGGAGACGGAATACTATCTGGATGATTCGGTGCTTCGGGCGGGCAACTATATCGTTATGCCGGAGACCGGGGAGAAGCATGCCATAAGCAGGACCGGTTCTCTGGAAGGTGTTTACAATATTAATAAGGGCTATGCGGATTTTAAGCAGATCAGCGTGCTGTACAGCAATGATGAGTACTCTGTGGTGAAATCCAATACGACCTATGGACTCAGTGTGTACGATTATATTGTGTTGAATGCGGATATGGTGAAGGATAATGAATTTATATATGAATGATATTAAAGATAATATAGCGGCAGTGGAACAGCATATAGAGGATGCCTGCGCATCCTGCGGCAGGGAGCGGGCGGATGTAAAACTGATCGCGGTGAGCAAGACCAAGCCCTTGGAGGCCCTACAGGAAGCCTATGATTACGGATGTCGGGATTTCGGGGAGAATAAGGTGCAGGAGCTTGTGGAGAAGTACGAGGCCATGCCGAAGGATATCCGCTGGCATATGATCGGACATCTCCAGCGCAATAAAGTGAAATATATCGTGGATAAAGTTTTTTTGATCCACAGCGTAGATTCTCTGCGGCTTGCGCAGGAGATCGAGAAGGAGGCCGCCAAGAAAGATGTCACCGTTAATATCCTGGTGGAAGTGAACGTGGCAAAGGAGGAGAGTAAGTTCGGAACGACCGCGGAGGAAGCGGCTCTTCTGGTCGAAGCAATAGCGAAATTACCCCATATTCAGGTCAGAGGATTGATGACGATAGCACCTTATGTAGAGGATTCGGAAAAAAATAGACTATATTTTGAAAAATTAAAGCAAATATATGTTGACATAATACATAAAAACATTGATAATGTTTTTATGGAGGAACTTTCAATGGGCATGACCGGAGATTATGAAGTCGCGATAACAGAGGGCGCGACTTATGTCAGAGTCGGAACGGGCATATTTGGAGAAAGAAATTATGCTTCAATTTAGTATACATAAGTTAAGGTTACAAAATTAGTAAGTCTGAGATTGGATGGAGGATTTTTACAAATGGGTGTTATGGACAAGTTTATCAGTGCCATGAAGCTGAGTGAGGAAGAGGACGACGGCTACTACGACGACGATTTTTATGATGACGAGCCGGAACCGATGCGCAAATCCAATACCGTCAAGGATACGGACAGCGGCGAGGAGGATAAGGTTCGCAAGCTCACGCCGAAGGTGACGCCTCTTCGTCAGACAAAGAAGGTGGGGAGCGGCATGGAAGTGTGCGTGATCAAACCTACTACGGTGGAGGATGCCAGAGAGATCACGGAAACTCTTTTGGCTAACCGAACGGTGGTTCTGAATCTGGAGGGACTGGATATGGATATCGCTCAGAGGATCATAGATTTCACTTCCGGATCCTGCTTTGCTATTTCCGGAAATCTGCAGAAGATATCCAATTATATTTTTATCATTACCCCGGCGAGCGTGGATATTTCCGGAGACTTCCAGAATATCCTGTCAGGTTCTTTTGATGTGCCGATCGACAATGGGTTTTAGTAATTGTTGTACTTTCATTTTAGATAAAGAGATCGGGTGCATAACATATGCACTCGATTTTTATTAAGGAGGATACCATGGCGAATCGAATGACTATAAATTATGAGAAAAAACCCTGCTACGACATTGTGTTTACAAGAGATTTTGATCTGCTTTTGGATGAGCTGCAGGCTTTTGAGATTGCCGGACGGCGGGTGGCGGTGATCTGTGATACCAACACGGAGAAGCTGTTTGGGGAACAGATAAAAAATATCCTGACAGGAAACTGTAAAAAGTTGATCCTGCACGCTTTCCCGGCAGGAGAAGCCAATAAGACATTAGATACGGTGAAGGAAATTTACAAAAGACTGATCGAAGAGAAGTTTGACAGAAAAGATATTCTTCTGGCTCTGGGA
>CAMWMO010000001.1 GCA_947175305.1 uncultured Lachnospiraceae bacterium | reverse complement strand
GTATTACAGCCTATGGGAGAATACGATAATCTCTATGCACTCAAAGGAGTCACCTGCAGGGATATCGACGGGGACGGTCTGAAAGATATCGTAATCCTCGCCAGATACAGTTATGAGGGTGAGGCAGGGGAACTGATCGTGGAAGCCGATTATCAGATCTATTATCAGCGGACCGGCGGATTTTTACCGGATACGGAGATTCGGGATATTTACCAATGCAGTGATGATGATACCATGGAGATACTGGTGGAGAAAGCAAGGGCCTATTGGGGGTGGCAGATGACAAATGATTAAAATACTGATCGTAGATGATGAAAAGCCGATTTGTGACTTGATAGACTTAAACCTTTCCTCCGCAGGCTACCACTGTACGGCGGTACAGGATGGGCTGAAAGCCATTGACCTGATAGAGAGCGAAGAATTTGATTTGATCCTTTTAGATATCATGCTGCCGGGAGCGGACGGGTATGATGTGATGGAGTACATACGGCCGCTGGGGATTCCGGTGATCTTTATTACCGCCAAGCATGAAGTCAAGAATCGGGTCAAGGGACTTAAGCTGGGGGCGGATGATTATATTGTGAAGCCTTTCGATGTGGTGGAGTTAGTGGCCAGGGTGGAAGCGGTACTCAGGCGCTATAATAAGGCGGATCAGCGGCTTGTGGCCGGAGATGTGACAGTGGATGTAGACGCGCGCAGGGTGACCAGGGCCGGGCGTCCCGTGGAGCTGACGAATAAAGAATTTGGCCTTTTGCTCCTTTTTATGAAAAATAAAAATGTTGCTCTGTTTCGGGAGACATTGTATGAAAAGGTGTGGGAGGGAGAATATTTCGCGGACAGCCGTACGCTTGATCTGCATGTGCAGCGTCTGAGAAAGAAGCTTGGCTGGGAGCATAATCTGGTAGCGGTGTATAAGGTGGGCTACCGTTTAGAGGTGCAGGAATGAAATTTTCAATCAAATTAGTGCTGTCTACCATGATCCTGCTGGCACTGGCGCTGGGATTCGGCGGCTTCTATTTAGTAAACTATGTATTTGAGACTTCTCTGGAGAGAGAGGTCGGTCAGGCTCTTGATGAGAGCAGCATCCTCAGTTTCGCTTTCGAGACGGCGGCTCTCAATGTGCCACTCAAATACAGTGTTCTGCCGGACAGTGTAGTGGAGGAGATCGCATCAAAACTGGAGACCGGTGGAGAGAATGGCAGACGACTGATAAGGATAGCGGATGAGGAGAAGAATGTGCTCTACACCAGCGATGGATTCACGGTGGATGAAGGACTTTTGCCACAGACGGATCAGCATACCAAGTCATACCGTGTGATCTGCGTGGAGGATAACTACTATGTACACACCTGTGTGGCCATCAATGCGCTGGATCGTATTCTCTATCTGGAGACGATGAAGAACGTTTCGGAAGTGTTTATGGAACGGGCCATGGGTTTTTCGCTGTATCGCAAAGTGACAGGGGTTATGCTGTTGACCGGAATGGTCATTATGCTCTTCATTGCCTCTCTGTTGACGAAGCCGATACGGTTGCTGACCAAGGCTACACGGAGAATGGCGGCGGGAGATTATACGTATCGTGCCAGACAGATCAGCCGGGATGAACTGGGACAGCTTACCCATGATTTCAATGGGATGGCCAATGCACTGGAGGAGAATATCAGCAAGCTGGAGGAGGAGATCGAAGCCAGAGAAGCGTTTATGGGTGCCTTTGCCCACGAGCTGAAAACGCCATTGACAGCTATCATAGGCTATGCGGATATGCTGCGGTCTCACAAGATGGATGAGGAAAAGAGCATCATGTCGGCCAACTATATCTATACAGAAGGGAAGCGTCTGGAGGCTATGTCTTTCCGGCTGCTGGATATCATGGTGGCAAAGCAGGAGGAGGCGGACCTTCAGGAGATTCCGGTAAAAGAGCTGTTTGCGTATCTGCGGGAAATGTTTGCGGAAAAGAAGGAGATGGATATCCGCTTTACCTATGAAGAGGCTGTCGTCATGATGGAGGCTAATCTGATCAAGACAGTGCTGGTCAATTTAATCGACAATGCCTGCAAGGCTTCGGAGACGGGCGGAGTGATTGAAGTGACGGGGCAGTCGGCGGATGAAGGATATCGGATGGCCGTGAGAGACTATGGCATCGGTATACCGGAGGCGGAACAGCATAAGATCGTCAAAGCCTTTTATATGGTAGACAAATCCCGTGCCAGAAGCAAGAACGGGGCAGGGCTTGGGCTTGCATTGTGTGCGGAGATTCTGAAGATACATCGAAGCGAGTTACAGATTGAGAGTAAAGTCGGGGAAGGATCCTGTTTCAGTTTTGTTCTTCCCGTAGAGAATAGAGGAACTTATGAAGAGTAAGATATATAGTCTGGCGTTTCTGGTACTGGCGGCGCTTGCGATGATCATTTCCATATGGGGACCGGAGGCTCTGGCGCAGTATAAGGATCAGGGGATTCTGGAGAGGCCCCATACGGAGAATGTGGAAAGCGCCGGAGAAGGTTACCGCTATCAGTTGAAAAGTAATGAAAAACTCTATATCCTGTCCTGCTGTCTGAGCAGTCAGACATTTCCGGAGAGCGAGACGAGTACTCAGGCGTACGCGGAGGATACAGAAGTAATGTATCAGGAATTGGAAGGATCCTATGCCTTTGTGGTGAACCGCAGAGGGCCTTCCGGTAAGGAGATCACAGATGAGCAGATCTATGCGACCTGCAATGAGGGAATCGATCTGTTAAAGGAGAAGGGGATACTGCCGGAACAGGTCAGGCAGGTCGATGTATCTTCCTATGATGTCACACTCTATTCCGCGATCGATGTACTGGAGCCGCGCAATAATGTGGCGGTCTGGAAAATGAGCCTCTCCAATTCTCAGAAAAACGCAGACAAGGAAAACCGTCTGATGGATGCCTATATTGATGCGGATGATGGAAAAATCTATGAATTTTATGTCAGAACGCCGCTTCTGTGGGAGGATATAGATGCGGATGCTCTGGTGGCGGCATGGGCAGAGTATATGGGACTGGGAACACCAGCGCCCTATGAGTCGAATAATCCCCTCTTAGAGACCACCCCCTATTTCCGTAAATATGTCTTCACGGGCATGGGGAGTGGCCAGACTGTGGTGACGCTGGGATTCTATGAGGGAATTAATGAATTGTTTTTAAAAGTTTCCAAGTAAGGCTGGTTTTCTGCCAGAATATCATCCAGTATTTTGCGGGCCACAGTCGCAGAGTTGACCAGTGGATGGATGGTCAGGGCCTGCAGGGCCTTATCGTAGTCACCGGTGATGGCTGCTTCGATGGTAAGCTGCTCATAGGCTTTTACAGTCTGCAGGAGTCCCCGGATCTTCAGCGGCGTATGCCCGATGTGTATAGGGTGCGCTCCGTCTGCATCTATGACGCAGTTGCGCTCGATGACGGCATGATAGGGGAGATCCAGGTTTGTGCCGCGGTTTAGGACATTCACAGTCTGGATGTCCTTTTTATTATTGTAGATAGAATCGATCAGGGAGCAGGCCGCGTCAGAATAACGTGCACCGCCCCGGGAGGCAAGCTGTGCGGGCTTGGTGTCCAGAGCGGGATCGCGGTAGAGGTCGAACAGCTCTTTCTCCACTTTCTTGATCACTTCGCCCCGGCAGCCTTCCTCTTTGGCGGCGCGGGTACATTCTGCCAGCATTTCCGGCTGCATATAATAATATTTCAGGTAACTTACCGGAACCATTCCCAGAGATTTTAGGAAAACAGGATCATAGTGGATCTCCGGAATATTAGCCATGATCTCCTTGGAGGAATCGGAGCAGATCTTGTCGATCGCTTCCAGAGTCACATCGCGACCGCGCACTAAGACTCTCTGTGCCCAGACCAGATGATTGATTCCTACGAAGTCGCAGAAGACATCATCCACAGGGCAGTCAAATTTTTCTGCCATATCATTTATCATGTTGATGGGGCAGTTGCACAGTCCGATAGCCTTAATGGAAGTGTGATTTAACACTGCCTCGGTCAGGATACCGGAGGGGTTGGCGAAATTGATCAGCCAGGCATTCGGGCACAATTCTTCCATATCACGGCAGATATCCAGGATAACCGGAACAGAGCGCAGAGCTTTGGCAAAACCGCCTGCACCGGTAGTCTCCTGCCCGATTCTCTGGTAGCGCAGGGGAATCTGTTCATCGCGGATGCGGGCGTCCAATAATCCCACACGAAACTGTGTCGTGACGAAGTCGGCGTCCTTCAGGGCTTCCCGACGGTCTGTGGTTGCGTGTATCTGTAAGTCGGTGCCGCTTTTGGCAGCCATCCGTCTGGCGAGGTCGGTGACGATCTGTAATTTCTCCCTTCCGGCATCGATATCTACCAGATAGATATCTTTGACGGGAAGGCTCTCCATACGTTTGATAAAGCCTTCGATCAGTTCAGGCGTATAGCTGGAGCCTCCTCCTATGGTGGCAATCTTTAATCCTCTTTCTGTCATGATGTGTTACCTCCTTATAAGTTATATATAGTATTTAGCGGCAGGTATCCCGCAGGATAAGCTCTGCCTCAAATGTCCGTGTCTTCGCTTCCCTGTCGGGATGCTCGATCGCATCAAGCAGCAGTTCCACACCTGCCCGGCCCATCTCGTAGAGTGGCTGGCGCATGGTGGAGAGTCCGGGGAAAACCTTATCCCTTGATTCCGGTGTGTCATCGTCAAAGCCGATGACTGCCAGATCCCCCGGAATGGAAAGCCCGGCTTCCATAGCGGCACGCAGGACGCCGAAGGCCGGTTTGTCGGCGCCCACAAAGCAGGCATCCGGCTTTTTACCCTCTGCGAGCAGTTTTTTCATCTGCTGGTAGGCGGCTTTCTCAAAACAGTCGCCGTAGAGGATGGAGTCGGGCCCCAGCGGTATCCTGTAATCGTGCATGGCCTGCACATAGCCGTTCAGCCGCTCCAGGGATACATCATAATTCATGTCGTTGGTAATATGGATGATATTACGATGTCCCTGCTTGATCAAATGCTCTGTGGCCACATAGGCGCCGTGGAAATTGTCAAGCCGGATTTTATCGACTTTACAGTCGTCCAGATTGCCTTCGATCAGGACACAGTTTACGGACTTGGCGGCGATACTGCGGAAAAGCTCCTCATCTGCACGGTTGCTGCCGTAGGCAATGATGCCGTCCGTGCGGCCCTGTGAAAAGTAGTCCACATATTTCATCTTGGTATCGATATGCCTGCGGCCGCTGCAGAACAATATATTGTAGCCGTGTTCTTCGCCGGCATCCTGCAGGCCGGCGATCAAGTCAAAGAAGAAATCGTTGCACAGGTCGTCCATGACGACGCCGATGGTCATCGTCCTCTGAAGAACGAGCGCCCGCGCAAGGCCGTTTGGAACGTAGTGGTGTTTTTCTATGATCTCTAAAATCTTCCGGCGGTTTTCAGGACTGACGCCGGGTTTGTTGTTGAGAACTCTGGATACCAGAGTTCTTGAGACATCAGCCTCTTTTGCAATTTGTGATATAGTTGCCATAGGAAATCCCCATAGATGTTTCAAAGTTTACAATTATAGTGTATCACTGTGTGTCGAAATGTCAATATCTAATTTTGAAAATGTTCTAAAATATAAAATGGGCTCTGTATAGTTGACAAAGCAAGCAAATGGAGATAGTATAATGATAAAAATGTAAATCGATAAACACTTTGCTGTGACATCTGACCATAGCAGGGAGGAGGAAAAACTTATGAGATATATTCTGGGGATAGATCAGGGAGGTACGAAGACGGCTGTGGCTGTCATGCGCGAAGACGGAGTAATCGTCGGGACGGCAGTTGCCAAAGGGGCTTATTATCCGAAACATGGGATCGCTCTGGCGCTGGACCGCGTGGAAGAGGCTGTGGAACAGGCCGAAAAGCAGGCGGGCATCAGTCGGGAGGATATCACGGTCACTGTGGCGGGCATTACCGGCGTGGACTTTCCGGGAGATGATAAAATTGTAAAAGATGAGATGGAAAAACGGCTGGCATGCGGGGACATCACAGTCTGCAATGATGCGCTTATTATGCTGTATACCGTGACCGGGTTCTCTCATGGAATGCTGATCTGTGCCGGTACGGGGATGAATGGTGCGATCATTGACGAGACAGGACGGCAGTTCGTCTACGGAGATTATATGGAAGAAAGTATGCAGGGCGGCAGTGCGCTGGCGCTCAGGGCTTTGCGCAAGGTTTTCGATGCGGAAATGGGATTGTGCGGAGGCACTTTGTTGACGGAGCTGTTTTTAGAGTATGCCGGGGTGCCCACGGTGGATGAATTGCTTCGTATCTATATGACCAAACCGGAATTTGCCGGGAAAACAAAATTTCTTGTGCCGCAGATTCTGGAGCTTGCCGGAAAAGGGGATGAGGAGACGTGCCGGATGACGGATGCTTTTGCCGAACAGATCGTTGCTTATATCTTTGCGGGATTTAACAAGATGGGGATGAATCCCGCCCGGGAGAAGATCGTGTTGGCCGGAAGTGTGTTCAAAGGAAAGGATAATTATCTTGTCGGACAGATTCTCGGGAGAATCAAAGAGCGGGAGCCGGAAGCTGCTGTCGTTATGGCGGAATATGAGCCGGTAGTGGGCGCGTGTGTCATGGGGCTCAATCTGTTACATATTGGCGGAGAGGAAGTGGAGCGAAACATTGCCGTGAGCGCAAAAGAGAAAGGCCTGTTTCTCACCGACAGAAAATGATGCAACTTTGATGCAAAAAATATGGAACTTTGATGCAACTTAGATGAAATTCTGATGCACCCTGTCTGTATGCTTGATATATAGTAAACGACATAACAAATTTCTAATGTCGTTAACTTAACTATAGAAAGCATACAAAAGAATCTGGAGGGAGCATCAGGATATGTACGGAGAGACAACATTTACTTGGGAATATGTCTGTGGTTATGAGACGAGGGAACAGAGGAAAAGGCGTGTTTTCAGAAGATTATACATGCTGACAATTGCCTTGTGCCTCAGCTGTCTGGTCGCGGCGATCATCGTGCGGCTTACTGCGATGGGGGGACTGAAAGCTCTGACAGATATGATGGGAGAAACGGAAACGATTCCTTCGGAAGAGACGACAAAACCGGTTTATGTTGTAGAAGAGCAGATATTTGCGGCAGCGCAGGCAGCGGCTGCCAAGACGCAGGAGATTGTGCCGGCGGTGGTAGAGACGGAGCATATTCCGATTATTTATCTGGACCCGGGACATGGCGGCACGGATGAAGGTTGTGCCAGAAACGGTGTTCGGGAGAAGGATATCAATCTGGCCATTGCACTGCTTGTACGGGAGCGGCTGATAGAGCAGGGATATGAGGTGATCATGTCCAGGGACACGGATACTTATATCGCGAAAGAGGAGCGTGTGAAGGAGGCTAACGAGTCAGGGGCCGATATCTACATAAGCATTCATCAGAATGCAACAGATGAGGGCACCGCTGTGAGCGGGATGGAAGTGTGGTATGAGGAGGACAATTCCGGGCGCGACAGCAAGAGGCTGGCGCAGTTGATCCGGCAGCAGACCTTAAAGAGTACGGGGGCTGCGGAGCGGGAACTGCGCGGCGATGCGGATTTTCATGTGACGAGAAACACTTCCATGCCGGCCTGCCTGATTGAGACAGGATTTCTCTCCAATGCCGCGGAACGGAAGATGCTCTCTCTTTCCGAATATCAGCAGAAGATTGCAGATGGTATTGTGCAGGGTATTTCCTATTATTTTCACCCCAAGACCATGTATCTGACATTCGATGACGGCCCTTCCGAGGAAAATACCCAGAGGGTACTGGATATATTGCGTGACAGGAATATTAAGGCAACTTTCTTCCTGGTGGGGGAGAATGTGAGACAACATCCCGAGATGGCGCGCCGGATCGTGGCGGAGGGCCATACGATCGGTATTCACTGTAACAATCACGATTATGAGACTCTGTATCAGAGCGTGGACAGTTATGTGGAGGATTTCGAGAAAGCGAGACAGACGGTTTACGAAGTGACGGGTGTGGAGACAAATCTGTTCCGGTTTCCGGGCGGCAGCGTCAATGCCTATAATAAAAAGGTCGGACAGGCTATCATTGAGGAGATGACGGACAGAGGGTATATTTATTATGACTGGAATGCAAGTCTGGAGGATGCCGTAAAAAATCCCGATCCGGAGAAACTGATCGCAAATGGTGTGGAGACAACGTTCGGGCGAAAAAAGGTGATCCTGCTTGCTCACGACGTGGTCTATAGCACGGGAATTTGTCTGGAAGAACTGTTAGACAGTCTGCCGGAGTATGAGATGAAGCCTTTGAGTGAAGAGGTGACACCGATTCAGTTTTGATCCAAATTTGAAAGAAATTTGCTTCCTTGCTTGACAACTGCAAATTTGGGGAATTATAATGTCATACAAAGACATTGAAGAAGACAGTAGCTGATCTGTGAAAGTCACAGCGAGCCGGTGATGGTGCAAGACCGGTACGAGTAGAAGGTCAGGGAAGATCACTTCCGAGTCGCGGGCCGAACCTTAGACACTCCTATGAGATGTGTGAGAAGTAAGTACCGACGGAAATCCTCCGTTATGGGATAACGTATAGAGCGCTTTGCGGCGGCGAGGCGGGTCGGTACGTCGTAACAGGTGGTAGCACGAGAGCTTTGCCCTCGTCCTTTTACGGGACGGGGGCTTTTATATGCGCGAATGAGCAGAGTCAGAAGGTTTGCGGGGCAGACGCCATGCTTGCATGAGCGGATGAACCGAAAGCCTTATGACGAGCAACGCGAACGAGGAAGATGAAATCTTCCGAGTCTGCTCATTCGTGCAGGACGATGCACAGGACAAATAGAAAGGAAGAGGAACATGTATCAAAAAGTTGACACAACCTTAAATTTTGTGGACAGAGAGAAAGAAGTATGCCAGTTCTGGAAAGAAAATGATATTTTTCAGAAGAGCATGGATTCCCGCAAGGAGGGCCCTACCTATACCTTTTATGACGGCCCGCCCACGGCAAACGGCAAGCCACACATCGGGCACGTGCTGACACGTGTTATCAAAGACATGATTCCCAGATACCGCACCATGAAGGGCTATATGGTGCCTAGAAAGGCGGGGTGGGATACCCACGGTCTGCCGGTGGAGCTGGAGGTGGAGAAGCTTCTGGGCCTGGACGGCAAGGAGCAGATCGAGGAGTACGGTCTGGATCCCTTTATCAGTAAATGTAAGGAATCTGTCTGGAAGTATAAGGGGATGTGGGAGGATTTCTCCGGCACGGTAGGCTTCTGGGCGGATATGGACGATCCCTATGTGACATATCACGATGACTTTATTGAGTCCGAGTGGTGGGCGCTCAAGCAGATCTGGGACAGGGGCCTTTTGTACAAGGGCTTTAAGATCGTGCCCTACTGTCCTCGCTGTGGTACGCCCTTGTCCTCCCATGAGGTGGCGCAGGGTTATAAGGCGGTGAAGGAGCGTTCCGCTGTTGTCCGGTTTAAGGTGGTGGATGAGGATGCCTATTTCCTGGCATGGACGACCACACCCTGGACGCTGCCCTCCAATGTGGCGCTCTGTGTCAATCCGGTGGAAACCTATGTGAAAGTGAAAGCGGCGGACGGCTATACTTATTATATGGCGCAGGCGCTTTTGGATAATGTGCTCGGAAAGCTTTCCGAGGAAGGAAAGCCTGCCTATGAGATTCTGGAAACTTATGTGGGTACCGATCTGGAGCACAAGGCTTATGAACCGCTCTTTGCCTGTGCCGGGGCTGAGGCGGAGAAACAGAAAAAGAAAGCCCATTATGTAACTTGTGACAGCTATGTCACAATGACAGACGGTACCGGTATCGTACACATCGCTCCTGCCTTCGGTGAGGACGACGCACAGGTAGGCCGCAGATATGATCTGCCTTTCGTGCAGTTCGTGGATGGCAAAGGCAACATGACGCCGGAGACTCCTTACGCGGGCCTTTTTGTGAAGAAGGCGGACCCGGAGGTCATCAAGGATCTGGATAAAGAGGGCAAACTTTTCGATGCGCCTAAGTTTGAACACGACTATCCTTTCTGCTGGCGCTGCGACACGCCCCTGATCTACTATGCACGGGAGTCCTGGTTTATCAAGATGACTGCGGTTCGTGACGATCTGGTGCGGAACAATAAGACAGTGAACTGGATCCCCGAATCCATCGGTGAGGGAAGGTTCGGCAACTGGCTTGAGAATATTCAGGACTGGGGTATTTCCAGAAACCGCTACTGGGGCACCCCCTTAAATGTGTGGGAGTGTGAGGAGTGCGGTCACATGGAGGCCATCGGGTCCAGAGAGGAGCTGGAAAAGCTTTCGGGGAATGCGGCGGCAAAGACTGTGGAGCTTCACAGACCCTATATCGACGAAATCACCTGTACCTGCCCGGACTGTGGCAAGACCATGAAGCGTGTGCCGGAGGTGATTGACTGCTGGTTTGATTCCGGCGCGATGCCCTTTGCACAGCATCACTATCCTTTCGAGAACAAGGAACTGTTTGACAGTCAGTTCCCCGCTCAGTTCATCTCGGAGGCGGTGGATCAGACCAGAGGATGGTTTTATTCGCTGATGGCAGAGTCCACGCTTTTGTTCAACTGCGCGCCCTTTGAGAACGTGATCGTTCTGGGGCATGTACAGGATGAGAACGGACAGAAGATGAGTAAGAGTAAAGGAAATGCGGTAGATCCTTTCGAGGCATTGGAGACCTACGGCGCAGATGCGATCCGCTGGTATTTCTATATCAATTCGGCGCCCTGGCTGCCCAACCGTTTCCACGGCAAGGCGGTGCAGGAGGGACAGCGGAAATTCCTGGGCACTCTCTGGAATACCTATGCGTTCTTTGTGCTCTATGCGAATATTGATGATTTTGATGCGACCAAGTATAGTCTGGATTACGATAAACTGCCGGTCATGGATAAATGGCTCTTGTCCCGGTTGAATACGGTGGTGCAGGAAGTGGATACCCATCTGGAAAACTACCGGATCCCGGAGGCAGCCAGAGCACTGGACAGCTTTGTGGATGAGATGAGCAACTGGTATGTCCGGATCAGCAGGGAGCGGTTCTGGGCGAAGGGAATGGAGCAGGATAAGATTAACGCCTACATGACCCTCTACACGGCCCTTGTGACGGTAAGTAAGGCGGCGGCTCCCCTTGTGCCCTTTATGACGGAGGAGATCTACCGCAATCTGGTGTGCAGCATTGATAAAAATGCGCCGGAGAGCATTCATCTGTGTGATTTCCCGGTGGCGGATGCGGCGCAGATCGACAAGGAGCTGGAGGCTTCCATGGACGAGGTGCTGAAAGTGGTAGCCATGGGACGTGCGGCCCGCAATACGGCAAAGATCAAGAACCGCCAGCCCATCGGGAAGATGTATGTGAAGGCGGAGATGAAGCTGGATGCCTTCTATCAAGATATCATCAAAAACGAGCTGAACGTGAAGGAAATCGAGTTCTCCGACGACGTTTCCGCGTTTACGACCTACAGCTTCAAACCACAGCTTAAGACGGTGGGTCCTAAGTACGGCAAGCAGCTGAATGGCATCAGAGCGTATCTCTCTGCAGTGGATGGTACTAAGGCGATGGAAGAGCTTAAGGCTCAAGGAGCGTTGAAATTTGATGTGGATGGCACGGGGGTGTCACTTGCGGAGGAGGATCTTCTGATCGAGATGGCCCAGAAGGAAGGTTTTGTGGCAGAGGCTGACAACTATGTGACGGTGGTGCTCGACACCAACCTGACGGAGGAGCTGATCGAGGAGGGCTTTGTCTACGAGATCATCAGCAAGATCCAGAATATGCGTAAGGATGCAGACTTTGAGGTGATGGATCACATCAAGGTGGCGATCAATGGGAATGAGAAAGTAGCCGGCATCGTACAGAAAAACGCGGAAGCGATCTCCGAGAAGGTACTGGCGGAAGCGATCGTGACCGAGGAAGCATTGGCGATTTCTAAAGAATGGAATGTCAATGAGGAGAAGGTTACCATTGGTGTGGAAAAAGTATAATTGCTTATAGTCAAAACCACAAATACGATATATAATAGTAAAATGGAGTTATGAAAGAAACCGAGGAGGATAGTAAAATGGTTAAGAAAGCTGTAACGACAACTTTTGATACAGAGCTTTTTAAGAGAAGCGTTCTTTACAATGTAAAGACACTCTACAGAAAGACTTTGGAGGAGGCCACGGATCAGCAGATATTTCAGGCGGTGTCCTATGCGGTCAAAGACGCCATTGTAGATCAGTGGTTAAAGACCCAGAAAGAGTACGACAAACAGGATCCCAAGATGGTGTATTATCTGTCCATGGAATTCCTGATGGGACGTGCACTGGGCAACAACATGATCAATCTTCAGGCATATAAAGCGTTTTCGCAGGCGCTTGAGGAGCTGGGCATCGACATCAATGTGGTGGAGGATCAGGAGCCTGATGCAGCGCTCGGTAACGGCGGTCTGGGACGTTTGGCAGCCTGCTTTTTAGATTCCCTGGCGACGCTGGGCTATGCGGCGTACGGCTGCGGTATCCGGTATCGCTACGGTATGTTTAAGCAGGAGATCCGTGACGGCTATCAGGTGGAGGTGCCGGATAACTGGCTGCGCGACGGCAATCCTTTTGAGCTGAGAAGACCTGAGTATGCGAAGGAGGTACGCTTCGGCGGCTACGTCAACGTCTATGTGGACGAGAACGGCAGAAATCATTTCCGGCAGGAAGGGTATCAGGCCGTGACAGCGATCCCTTACGATATGCCTGTGGTAGGCTATGGCAACGGCATCGTGAATACCCTGCGTATCTGGGATGCGGAGCCGGTGAACTGCTTCCAGCTGGATTCCTTCGACAAGGGCGATTACCAGAAAGCGGTGGAGCAGGAGAATCTGGCGAGAAATATCGTGGAGGTGCTCTATCCTAACGACAATCACTATGCAGGTAAGGAACTGCGCTTAAAGCAGCAGTATTTCTTCATATCGGCGTCTGTACAGGAGGCTGTGGAGAAATATCTGAGGAAGCATGACGACATCCGCAAGTTCCATGAGAAGGTGACCTTCCAGTTGAACGATACCCACCCCACAGTAGCGGTGGCGGAGTTGATGCGTATTCTGATGGATGAGCATTATCTGACCTGGGATGAGGCGTGGGA